>JBEAVX010000311.1:0-7219 GCA_041160755.1 Pseudomonadota bacterium | reverse complement strand
ATGCCATGCACGTCAGCGACGTCCCTTGGGAGCGTAGGCTCGCGGAGAAGATCCTGCCGCTCCTTCAACCACCACAGCGAGAGGTGATCGTGGGCTACGCAGATCGACGGTTTGAGGAAGGAGTCTCCGTCGGAGAGGCGCGTGGTCGCCTCCTGGAGCGCCGCGCTACCCTCCTCGACATGTTCCGGCGCCGCTTCAAATCGCTCACCTCGACGCACGAGGCCATCATCCTCAACGCCGATATGGATCAGCTTAAGCACATGATGGACTGCCTCTTCACGATTGAGCACCCCGACGAGCTCCTCAACCACCAGAACAAGCGCGAGTCGTGAGCATGGGCTACCCCGATCAACGGTTTGAGGAGGGCTTCGCCATCGGGTTTGAGCGCGCCTTTGTGCGCGCCTTCGAGCGCGGCTTCGCCAAGACCCAGGAGCACATCCGCCTTGAGGAGCGCCGCGATGTCACCCTCAAGGTTTACCGACTTCGTTTCACGTCCCTCACCCCCGCGCAAGAGGCCATCATCATCAACGCAGACCCGAATCAGCTTGAGCGCCTGATAGACGCCGTCTTCACCATGACCCACCCCGATGAGCTCCTGGCCATCCCAGGCTGACAGCGCCGCACAACAGGATAAGCCCCCCGGGTGACCGGCTGGTCACGCCGAGGTGAGCATGACGACGCCCCCGCACCGCGCCGGTCTGACTGAAGGCCCTGTCGCGCGGCAGCTCCTGGGGCTCGCCGCCCCGATGGTCGCCGGGGTGCTCTCGGTCATCCTGCTCGCCGCCATCGACACCTACTTCGTCGGCAAGCTCGGCGCCGACGCCTTGGCGGCGATCAGCTTCACCTTCCCCGTCGTCGCGCTCATCGCCAACCTCACCATCGGCCTGAGCATCGGCGCCACGGCCGCCATCGCCCGGGCCATCGGCACCGGCCGCGAGCACGAGGTCAAGCGCCTCACCACCGACGCGCTCTTGCTCGCCGGGGCCATCGTGATGTTCGCCTCGGTGATCGGCTACCTCACCATCGACCCGGTCTTCACGGCCATGGGCGCCGACGAGACGACCCTGCCGATGATCCGCGAGTACATGGGCCCCTGGTACCTGAGCATCGTCCTGCTCGTCGTGCCGATGATGGGCAACGCCGCGCTGCGGGCCGCCGGGGACTCGATGACCCAAGCCCGCACGATGATCATCTCGGCGATCCTCAACGGCATTCTGGATCCCATCCTCATCTTCGGCTGGGGGCCCATCGACGGCATGGGCGTGACCGGCGCCGCCGTGGCGAGCATCATCGCCCGCGGGGTCGCCGCCGCGCTCACGCTGTGGGTGCTCATCCGGGGCGCGGATCTGGTGAGCTTTGAGCGGGTGCCCTTCGCCGAGGTCAAGGCCTCTTGGGCGCAGATCCTCAAGGTGGGCGCCCCGGCCGCCGCCACCAACATCGTGCCGTCGGTCGCCAGCGCCATGCTCACCCGGCTGGTGAGCGGCTTCGGCCACGTCGCCGTCGCGGCCTTCGGCGCGGGCTCCCGCATCGAGCAGATGGCGCTGATCTTGCCCTTGGCGCTCACCTCGGCGCTCGGCCCCTTCGTCGGTCAGAACTGGGGCGCGGGCCACAACCAGCGCGCCCGGGACGCGATCGTGCTCAGCGAGCGCCTGAGCTTCGGCTGGGGCCTCGTCGTCTGGAGCCTGCTCGCGCTGACGGCGGGCCCCATCGCCCGACGCTTCGCCGGAGAACCTGACGTGGTCGCGCCGCTGGAGCTCTACCTCGTGCTCGCCACCTTCGGCCTCGCGTTTCAGGGCATCACCTTCTCGACGAGCGCCTCGTTCAACTCCATCGCCCAGCCCCTCAAGAGCACGTCCCTGGCGCTCTTACGCACCACCGTGCTCGCCTTGCCTTTGGCTTGGATCGGCGCCCAGTGGAACGGGCTGGAGGGCCTGTTCGTCGGCGTGGCGGCGGCGAACATCCTGACCGGTCTCGCCGCGTTCTGGATGGCCCGGCCCCTGCGCGCCGGGATTCTGCCCGACCCCAGCGCGCGCTGAGCCTAGGTTAGACTTGCGGCCACGACCGGCTTCGCGTACCGTAAGCGCCTAAGATTCCAGCACCCCTTGGGTCAGCGAGGCCAAGATGCGCCCCCTGCTCCTGCTCGTCTTGGCCCCCCTCGGCGCCTGCGTCGAGTACGACCTCACCTTCAACACCAAAGGCTCCGGCGACGTCGACGACACCGGCGCCAGCGGCGGCGGGGACGGCCCGTCTGTCACCGACACCGAGCTTGGCGCCGAGCCGATCATCGGCGATTGCACCTGCCCCGACGGCTTCAGCGCCACCCCCGACGGCGACTCCTGCACCCGCCGGGTGAGCGTGCCCGCCACCTGGAACGGCGCCGAGCTGGAGGTCTGCCGCGGGGCCGTCGACGCCGTCTACGGCAAGTTCGGCGCGCTCTACCCCGACGGCGCCAACGTGCAGGACAACTACTGGGGCGATCTCGACGAGGAGGCCGACGGGCGGCTCAACGAGGTCGGCGTGTGGAGCTGCGGCGGGGCCTCGGTGAACTACGAGCCCAACGAGGAGTGGATCGGCTTCGCCACCTGCGTCGAGCTTCCCGCCGCCGGGGACTACCTCTTGGGCATCGCCGGGGACAACAACGTGCGGATGCGCGTAGACGGCGTGGAGCTCTACAGCGACACCCGCACCGACACCCTGCCGTTCAACTACTGGAGCGTCCGCGCGGTGAGCCTCAGCTCGGGCCGTCACCACGTCGAGCTGGAGGGGCTCAACCAAGGCTCCATCGCCAGCTTCGGCGCCGAGCTCGCCGGCCCGTTCAAGGCGGGCAGCCTCACCGACGACGCCACGATGATCGCCGCCGACTACGACGGTCGCCGGGTGTTCAGCTCCCTTGAGCGTGAGGGCGGCACCTTTGAGCTCGGCGCCACGTCCGGCTGGTCTTGCCCCGACGGCGCCGCGCTCAACGTCTGCGACGAGGCGCCCGAGTGCACGACGACGGAGCGTGTGGAGTGCCAGTGAGGCCCGCGTCAGAGTTTTAGGCGTCGCGTCAGGTTTTGAATCGCTGCGTCAGGGATCAGCCCCAGGGCAGCACCGGCGCGCGTCCGGCGACCTTGGCCTCGTGGTCGAGGAGCCACCGCTTTCGCGCCACGCCGCCCGCGTAGCCCGTGAGCGCCCCGCGCTGGCCGATGACCCGATGGCACGGGATGATGAGCCCGATGGGGTTTCGACCGTTCGCCAGGCCCACGGCGCGGGTGGCGAGGGGGTCGCCGAGCAGGCGGGAGAGCGCGCCGTAGGTGATCGTCTCGGCGTAGGGGATCTCTCGCAGGGCGGCCCACACCCGGCGCTGAAACTCCGTGCCTTGGGGTGCCAGAGGCAGCTCAAAGACCTGCCGTGTCCCAGCGAAGTACGCGTCGAGCTGGGCGACGGCGGCGGCGAGCACGGGGTGATCGGCGCGCTCCTCGGCGTCGGTCGGCGGCGCGGCGGGCGGGTCCATGATCAAGGCGGCGAGGGCGTCGCCCCGGGCGATGAGGCGCAGAGGCCCGAGCGGGCTCGGGGTGGTCGTCCAGGTGAGCTGAGGTTGTGGCGCGTTCACGGCGAGACCTTCTCCGAGCGGCCGGAGAGGTTAACGCAACTCGTCGGCCCTCGTGGAATCAATGGGGCGCCGAACAGGATGTCCAATGCTCGTCCAGCAGCTCATGTTCTTCTCCGTCGCGATGAGCCTCTGGGCGGGGATGCACGTCTACGTCTATCGCCGCCTCTCCGCCGGCTTTGAGCTCGACTCGCCCTGGCGCCGCCGGGTGAAGGCGCTCTTGGGGCTCTCGTGGGCGGTGGCGCCCTTGACCTTCTCCCAGCTCCGCAGCTCCGGCGCGCCGATCCCCGATCTCATCCAGGCCATCGGCTACCCGCTGTTGGGGATCTTCTCGTTGGTCATGGGGCTGATGTTGTTCAAGGACATCGCCTGGTTGGTGCTGGTCGGCGTCGACAAGCTCGTCGCCCGGGCGAGCGGCGGCGACGTCTTGCCCAAAGACCCGGAGCGCCGCCGCCTCTTTGAGCGCGCGCTGAACGGCGCCGCCCTGACCGCCGCCGGGGCCTTGGGCGCCGTGGGGCTCAGCCAAGCGCGCCAGGCCGCCGAGGTGATCCGGGTGACTCTGGCGATCCCTGAGCTCCCCGAGGCCCTGATCGGCCTACGCATCGCCCAGGTGAGCGACATCCACGTCGGCCCGACGATCCGCAAGGAGCGCACCGCCGAGATCGCCCAGGCCGTGAACGCCCTCTCCCCGGACCTCATCGCCGTGACCGGCGACCTCGTGGACGGCGTGGTGACCGGCATCGGCGAGCACGTCGCGCCCCTGGGCGAGATGAAGGCGCCGATGGGCGTGTTCTTCGTCACCGGCAACCACGAGTACTACTCGGGCGTCGATGAGTGGCTCGACTTCGTGCGCACCCTTGGCTGGCGCACGCTCACGAACGAGCACGTCACCCTGACCAAAGGCGGCGCGACCTTGGTCGTCGCGGGCACCCCCGACCGCTCGTCGTCCCGGCTCAAGCCCGAGCACGTCGAAGACCTCGACGCCGCCCTGGCCGGCGCACCCGAGGCCGCCGTGCGTATCCTGCTCGCCCACCAGCCCCGCACCGCCTACAAGGCCGTCGAGCGCGGCTTCGACCTGGTGCTCAGCGGCCACACCCACGGCGGGCAGTACTTCCCCTACACCCTCCTGATCCACCTCGCCCAGCCGTTCAGCGCCGGGGCCCACCTCGTCGAGGGCATGTGGCTCTACGTGAACCGGGGCACGACGTACTGGGGCCCGCCGATTCGCCTGGGCTCCCCGCAAGAGATCACGCTCATCGAGCTGGCCCGGGCCTGACCCCTCACGCGCCCCACCTGGGTTAAGGTGGCGCGTGTCTCGCCGCGTCCATGTCTCCTTCGCCGTCGTCCTGCTCGCCGTGATCGGCGCGGGGGCGGGGCTCTGGATCGCCCAGCCCGAGGCGCGGGAGCTGCTCATGGCCCGGCGACCCGGCGCGGCGGACGCCTTGGCCACCACCCTCGCCACCTCGCCCTGTGACGCGGCGCTGCAGCCCGACGCCGAGGCGCTCCTCGCCGCCTTGATCCAGGACGAGGACGACCTCGGCTGCGCCGGAGAGGCCCGCTTTGGCCGCCTCATCGCCGAGCACCCCGACCCCCGCTGGACCGGCTGGTTGACCCGCCTGTTGACCCAGCGCCAAGGCCCCGCCCGGCTGCGCCTGCGGGCCTGCCTCGCGCTCATCCTGCGCGAAGGCGCGCTGCCCGAGGTCGTGCGTCAAGAGCTGCGCGCCGGGGCGTTTGGGCCGGTGCAGATCGGCGCCTTGGTGGACGCCCTCGCTGAAGAGGTCGGCCCGGCCATCGCGGAGGAGCTGCTGAACGAGGGCGGCGCCCCCCGCTTTGACGCCGGAGACGGCGCGGCCCTGCGACGCTTCGCCGGGGGCGACTGGAGCGCGCGTTACGCCGTCGCCCGGGCCCTGCGCCGCGAGCTGGCCCACCCTACCCTGCGCCCCGAGCCCAACCTCCCCGGCCTCTCCAGCCGCCGGGCGACGATCACCGCGGGCGTGCTGGAGGGCCTCGGCGTGAGCCACAGCCTTCTTCAGGCCGCGCTGGGCCGCCTCGACGCCGGGCTCAACGACAGCACCATCCCCGACGACCTCATGCGCCGGGTGCGCCGCGACGGCGAGACCTGCGCCGATCCCCGCTCCGACGGCTGCGCGGCCCTGCTCCTGAGCGTGCTGGAGGCCCCGCCCCTGCGTGTGGACGAGCGGGAGCAGCTCACGCCGATGCCCGAGCGCAGCGCGCCGTCCTTGCCGAGCCCCTGGCAGAGCCTCGTGGACTCCCTCTCCGTCGATCCCGCCCTGGTCGCTGAAGCCGCCGAGTGGTTACGCGCCGGAGAGTCCCGCCCTGGGCGCATCTTGGGCGCGGTCGCCAACCCGAGGCACGGCTACGGCCATGGTCCTTGGGCGGCGGGCCAGCGCGGTGATCCGGCGGTGGCCCTGCGGTATGGCGGCGGCACCCCCGGCGCCGTCGGCGTGGCGGCCTTCGCCCTGGCGGCCGCGGTCGACGCGCCCTTGACCGCGACCCGCTGGCGCGACGTGCTCGTGCTCCGAAGCGGCGATCAGCGCGCCCTGATCGGCCCCTGCGGCCCCGGCGACGCGCCGCCCGCCGAGGAGCTCCTCCCCAACGAGGAGACCCCGCTCTCCGCCGCCGACCTCATCGACCTCGCGCGGATGGAGCAGCTCGGCTGGGCCTTAGAGCGCGGCGCCATCGACGAGGCCGTGGCGCTGGACGCCACCCTACAAGCCCCCGAACATTGGCCCCGCTACGCCACCCTGCGCGCGAGCCTGCTCGCCTGCCAAGGTGTGGCCCCGCGCGGCCTGCCCGTCGAGGACCTCGCCTTCGTCACGGCCTGGGCCGTGTACTGCGACGAGCGCCCCACCGCCGAGGCCCTCGCCGCGCACCACACGAGCCCCACCACCGTCGAGGCGCTGGTGGCGCTGACCGCCCCGCGAGACACCCTGCGGCCGCGCTGCGCGGATCCTTGGCGGGTGCGGCCGCCGGGGTGAGGGTCAGGTGCCGAAGGGCTCGAAGCAGTCGTAGTTGTGGACCTCCTCGATCCGGCCCTCGTTGAGCGTGAAGAAGACGGCGAACCGCCCCTTGAGCGCGCCGCCTGCGGGCAACCCCAAGGCCGGGACCGCCAAGATCGCGCGCCAACGGAGCTCCGCGGCGACACGCTCCCCGTCCACGAGCAGGCTCAGCACCTCATACTGCTCTTGGGCGAGCAGCTTCGCCCCTGCGGCCAGCCCCGCGAGCATCCCCTCACGATCCTGAGAGGATCCCCGCGGGGAGATGAGGTTGGGCCACTCGTACCGGGTCACCGAAGGGCTGAGGAGCCCATCCAGCGCCGCGGCGTCTTTGCGCTCAACGGCGCTAAGGAAGGCAAGAACGACGTCACGCGGGCTCATGGCTCACTCCTCGCGGGCGGTGTTCAGAGATTCGGCGCCGTGTTCAGAGATTCGGCGCCGTGTTCAGCGTCCCCGCGCCTCAAACCAACGACATCCCCCCGTCCGCCACGATGACCTGCCCGGTGATCCACGAGGCCTGGGGCATCAACAGCAGCTCAACCACCGCCGCGAGGTCGTCCGCCGTGCCCAGACGCCCGAACGGCGTGATCGCCTGGGCGGCCTCGACCAGCTT
>JBEAVX010000297.1:0-30463 GCA_041160755.1 Pseudomonadota bacterium | reverse complement strand
CTTTATGGTGCTGGGCGACCTCCGCGCCGCCGTTGCGCCCCTCGCCGCGCGGCACCGGGTTCACGCCTTTCTGCTCACCGACCCCGTAGAGGAGCGCCGGGCGCCCGTGGGCCTCGTGGAGCTAGAGGACGCCGAGACCGGCGAGCTTCGCCTCGTAGACGCGGCGGCCTTGGGCGCGGCCTGGACCGTCGGCGCCCGGGTGGACAGCCTGCGCCGGGCGGGGGTTCACACCTCCGTGGTCTCGACGACGGATGACCCGTTCCGGGTGTTGCAGCTCCACTTTCAGCGGGTCGGGGCGCAGCGATGAGCCTTGGAGCGCCCCTGCTGCTGCTCGTGTTGGCCGCCTGTGGGGATCGCCTCGCGGAGGCCCCCGCGCCCGAGCCCCTGCGTCTGACCGCCGAGCTCAGCGACCGCGCCGTGACCGAAGGGGAGCCGCCGCCGACGCTGAGCGTCTCGTTGGCGCTCCCTGAGGGCTGGACGGGCACCTTGGGCTTACCGGCCGTGGAGGGCCTCACCTTCACCCCGGTCGATGGCGCGCCGGGGGCCGAGGGCGAGGCGCGGTTCACCTTGGCCGGGGAGCCCGGCAGCTACATCATCCCGCCGGTCACGGTGGAGGCCAAGGGCCCGGCGGGAGAGGTGGAGACCAAGAGCGTCGGGCCGTTTTACCTGGACCTCGGCGTCGTCGGCCCCAGCTCGACCATCGAGGACTTGGCCTTGGCGCCGCCGCCACCCCCGTCGCCTTGGCCGTGGGTGCTCGGCGTCGCCGTCGTGACCGCGCTGGTCGCGGCGCTGGTGGTCTGGGGCAACCGCAAGAAGGCTGAGGCGCGGGTGGTGCCGCCGCCGCCACCGCTGTCGCCTGAGGACGAGGCCCTGCTCGCCTGGGCGGCCCTGCGCGCTCGGCAAGATCTCGACGATCACGCCTTGGCCTTGGGGCTCTCGTCCATCTTTCGGCGGTTTTTGGAGCGTGTCGGCGGCTTCCCGGCGACGGCGCTCACCACCTACGAGGTGCTCGACCGGCTCTCGCTGGACCACCGGGTGAACGCCGCCGAGCACGACCGGGCCCAGCGCCTCCTCGACGCCACGGACCTCATCAAGTTCGCCCGCAGCGGCGGCGGCGCGGCCCTGTTCGACACCTTAGACGCCGACTTACGCGCGGTGGTCGCCGCCCTGCGCCCTGCGCCCGTGGCGCCGCCGAAGCCGGGGTCGGGCGATGTTTGAGCTGCAGCACCCGCTCTGGCTCTTGGCCTGGCTGATCTTGCCCGTGGTGGCCTTGCGCCCACGCTGGGCGGGTGGCCGGGCGCGGCTCTTGTGGTCGGCGCTGCCCGTGGGCTCTGCGGGGCGCACCTGGCGGGTGCGGCTGGCGTGGCTGCCCGAGGCGCTGGGGCTCCTCGGCCTCGCCCTCTTCATCTTCGCCTTGGCCCGGCCCCAGCTCACCCGCCGGGAGACGGTGGTTCAGAGCGAAGGCATCGACATCATGCTCGCCATTGACACGTCAGGGTCCATGGACGCCATGGACTTTGAGGTGAACGGCCGCGAGATGAACCGGCTGGAGGTGGCGAAGCTCGTGGTGGGTGAGTTCATCCGCCAGCGGGCCTACGATCGTGTGGGGCTCGTCGTCTTTGGGGAGGAGGCGTTCACCCAGGCGCCGCTCACGCTCGACCACGAGGGCCTCCTGCGTTTTCTGAGCAACGTCGAGATCGGCATCGCCGGGCGCTCGGCGACGGCGGTGGGCGAGGCCATCGCCGTGAGCGCGGCGCGGCTCTCTCGCCTCGACGCCCCGACGAAGGTGGCGATCGTGCTCACCGACGGGCGCAGCAACGCCGGGCAGGTGGGCCCCGTCGAGGCCGCGGCGGCTTGGGCGTTCGGGTGTACACCATCGGCGTCGGCGCGCACTCCGGCGGCAACCAGGGCGGGCTGTTCGGGTTCTTTCGGGGCGGCGGCCGGGACGAGATTGACGAGGCCACGCTCACCGCCGTCGCTGAAGCCACGGGCGCCCAGTACGTCCGGGCGACAGACACGCGCTCGTTGTTGCAGATCTACGAGACCATCGACACCTTGGAGCGCACGACCGCTGAGGTCGAGGAGCACATCCACCGCGACGAGCTCTTTCACCGGGCGCTTCTGCCTGGACTGGCCTTGATCATCGCCCAGCTCATCCTTCGCCAGCACGGTGTTCCGGAGGATCCCGTGACCTTTGGAGTCCCCGCCCTGCTTCACCTCCTGTGGGTCGTCCCGGCGCTCGTCGTGCTGGTCGCCTGGGCCGCGCGCCGCCGCCGCCAAGACGCCGAGCGCCTCATCGCCGCGCGCCTGCTGGATCGGGGCCTGCCGCCGCTTCTGGAGCGCCGCCGGGCCTGGCGCGCGACGCTCACGCTTCTGGGGGTGGCCTTGGCCTGCGTCGCCGCCGCCCAGCCGCGCTGGGGCTTCACCACCATCGAGCGTAAGCTGCGCGGCGTGGAGATCATCGTCGCCCTTGACGTGTCCAACTCCATGCTCGCTGAAGACGTCAAGCCCTCGCGGATGGAGCGCGCCAAGCGGGAGGTGATCGACCTCCTCGACGCCTTGCAGTCCGACCGGGTGGGGGTCGTGATCTTCGCCGCCGGGGCCTACCCTCGCGTGCCGCTCACCACGGACTATGTCGCGCTGCGGCGGATCTTGGAGGACACCTCCCCGTCGATGCTCCGCGCCCAAGGATCGGACCTCGCCGCCGCGATGACCGAGAGCCTCAAGCTCTTTGGAGAAGATCGTGGCGCCGATCGGGCCATCGTCGTGATCTCCGACGGCGAGTCGCACAGCGGCGCCTTGGACGAGGTCGGCGCGACGCTCAAGGCCGCTGGGGTGCGGGTGTACGCGCTCGGCGTGGGCACGCCCGACGGCGCGCCGATCCCCGAGGCCAAAGGTGGGTTTAAGCTCGATCGTTCGGGCCAGATGGTGCTCAGCCGCCTCGATGAGTCGGCCCTGGCGCAGCTCGCCGCGGCCACGGGCGGGGCGACGATCCGCTCCGTCGCCAGCGCCTCGGACACCGCGCAGATCGTCTCCGAGCTGCGGGCGTCGATGCAGCGGCAGACTGAAGAGAGCCGCCGCCAGCGGGTGTGGAACGAGCGCTTCCAGTGGCCCCTCGCCGGAGGCCTGGGGCTGATGGTGCTCGCCGCGCTGTTGGGCGATGGCCGGGTTCGGGCGGTGGCCTTGGCGCTCCTCGTCGTCGGCGCGGCCCAGGCGGGGGCTTTGGACGACGCCCGCTCACTCTCCGCTCAGGGGCGGCATGAGGAGGCCCTGCGCAGCTACACCGAGCTGCTCGCCGAGTCCCCGGACGATCCGGCGGTGCGCTGGGGCATGGCCGAGGCGCTCTACCGCGCCGGTCGGTATGAAGACGCCGCCCGGGGCTTTCAGGAGCTCGCCGCCCGGGCGCCGGAGCGGTATCGCGCGGACGCCCACTACAACGCCGGGAACGCCCAGTACCGCGCCGGTCGCCTGGACGACGCCGTGAAGAGCTGGGAGCAGGCCCTCGCCGCCCGGCCCGACCACGCCGGCGCCACGAAGAACGTCGAGCAGGTCCGCCAAGAGATCGCCGCCCGGCAGGCGCCGCCGCCGGAGTCCCAAGACGGTCAGCCCCAGGACGGTCAGCCGCAAGATGGGCAGCCCCAGGACGGTGAGCCTCAAGACGGTCAGCCCCAAGACGGTCAGCCCCAAGACGGTCAGCCCCAAGACGGTCAGCCCCAACAAGGCGAAGGCGCGCCCCAAGATCAGCCGCCCCAAGACGGCGGTGAGCGCAGCCCCCAAGACGGCGAGCGCTCCCCGACGAAGCCCGGCGAGGCCCAGCCGAGCGGCGGCGAACGCTCACCCACCGAAGGGGAGGCCCAAGAAGGTCAGGCCCAGGCGGGGCAGCCCAGCGATGAGCCGCCGCCCCCGGACGCGCCGACCGGCATGTCTCCCGCCGAGGCCCAGCGCCTCCTCGACGCGATTGAGGAGGGCACCCCCCGGGTGTTCATCGACGGTTACCCCAAAGAGAAGGACTGGTGATGGTCAGCGCCTCTCTGCTCTTCGCCGCCTCGTCCGCGCTCTACGCCGCGCAGCTCGTGCTCGACGCCGACACCGAGCGCCTCCAGGTCGGGCAGACCATCGGCCTGCGCCTCACGGTCATCGACGCGGCCCTGCCCGGGGCGCCGTCGTGGCCCAGCGTGGCCGGCGCGAAGATCGCCTACCAAGGCGTGCAGCAGTCGGCGGTGCGCATCAGCGGCAAGACCTCCCGCACGGCCACCTACACCTACGCCTTGACCGCGCTCAAAGAGGGCACGATCAACATCCCGGCCATGGAGCTGAGCGTCGGCAGCGAGGCCCTCCGCACCGAGCCGCTGACCCTGAAGGTGAGCCCCCGGGACACGGGGCCGAGCGGCGCC
Source organism: Pseudomonadota bacterium (assembly GCA_041160755.1). GTDB lineage: Bacteria > Myxococcota_A > UBA796 > UBA796 > CAJQPC01 > JADKFE01. The sequence goes on along the minus strand of JBEAVX010000297.1, from coordinate 26,069 downwards.
AAGGCCGAGGCCAGCCTGCGCGCCTCGGGAGAGCCCGTCCAGAGCGCCTACGTCGGCCAGGTGCTCGTCTACACGATGACCTTCCGCACGCCGGAGCAGGTGCTCGACCGCCGCTTCACGCCGCCCACCTTCGACGGCCTCGTCGCCGAGCAGACCCGGGACGGTGAGCTGCGCGAGCACCGCACGGCCATCGACGGCGAAGATTGGTCAGTTGTCCAAGTGGATCTGCCGCTGGTCGCGGCGGCCCCTGGCGAGCGCACGATCACCCCCGGCGTGATGGCGGTGCAGGTGCCGGAGCTCGGTCGAACCGGTCGGGGCCCCGCCCGCGCGTTCGCGAACGTTCGAAACGAGGTCTACTCCTCGGAGAGCCTCCAGCTCACCGTGCGCCCCTTGCCCGCTGAAGGCCGCCAGGACGACTTCTCCGGCCTCGTCGGCGAGTTCGCGCTCAACGCCCGGCTGCTCGACGACACCGTGGCCACCGGCGACAGCGTCACCTTGGAGATCACCCTCTCCGGCGACGGCACCTTGGCCGGGTTCAGCCTGCCGCCCGTGGCCGCCGACGTCGGGTTTCGGGCCTACGACGACACCCCCACCGTCGAGGCCCGGGTGCGCGACGGCCGCTTCACCTCCGCCGCCGCCTTCCGCCGGGCCATCGTGCCCGAGCGCCCCGGCACGCTCACCCTGCCGCCCGTCGAGCTGCAGGTGTTCAACCCCCGCACCGGCCGCTACGAGCTGCTCCAGACCGAGCCCCTCACCCTGAACGTCACCGCTGGCGAAGGCGAGGCCACGCTCTCGACCTTCTCCCAAGGCGCGAACGACCAGCGCCGAGACGTCGAGGCCCAGGCCGACGACATCGCGCCCTTGCACCCCCGGGCCCAGGCCGACCGCGCGCTGTTCAGCCCCAAGGATCCCCTCGTGCTCGGACTCGTCGGCGTGCCGTGGCTCGGCTTCTTCGGGCTCTTGGCGCGTGAGCTCGCCCAGCGTGTGAAGCCCAAGGTCGACCCTCGCCGGCTGTTGAGCCAGCGGCTTCAGCGCGCCGAGAAGGCGGAGCTGGGCGAGCTGATCGACCTGTTCCGCGAGGCCTTGGGCTTGGCCTTGGGCAAGCCCGCCCCGGCCCTTGACCAAGACGCCCTGAGCGCTCTGCCCACCACCCACCGCGACGAGGCCCAGCGCCTCTACGCCGACCTGGAGGCCGCCCGCTACGGCGGCGGCGCCGACTCAGGCCTCCGGGAGCGCACCCTGCGCCTCTGCCGCGCGCTGTTGGAGCTCGGCTGATGCCCCTCTTTGGCCTGACCCCGATCCTGCTCACCCTTGGCCTCGCCACCGCCGGGGAGCCCGTGGAGGACGCCTTGGCCGCCCTGGTCGCCGGGGACTACGCCGAGGCCACGCGCCTGCACGTCGCGGCGGTGAACGCGGGGGAGGTGAGCGGTGACGTCTACTACAACCTCGGCGTGTCGCTCTACCGTGAGGACGCCATCCCCGAGGCCATCCTCGCCTGGCGTCGCGCCGCGGTGTTGGCCCCCCGGGACGGCGACATCCTCCTGAACCTCGACCACGCCCGGCGCCGCACCCAAGACCGCGTCGAGGCCCCGGCCTTGGACTCGTGGATGTTCTGGCGGTCGAGCTTCTCGTTCTCGGAGCAGGGCTGGGCGGCGGCGCTCTGCCTCTCGGCCTTGGGCGCCCTCGGCGCGCTGTGGCGCCTGCGTCCCGACGCGCCGGTCGGCATCCCCGCCCTGCTGATCGGGGTCCCCGCCGTGGCGTTCTGCGTGTCTACGGCGGCGGAGCTCCAGGCCCTCGGCGACCGCCCAGACGCCGTGGTGCTCGTGACCGAGATCCCCGTCCGATCTGAAGGCGCCGGGGGCGTCGTGCTGTTCACCCTTCACGCCGGGGCCGAGGTGAACGTTCGCGAACGTGTCGGCGCCCAGGCCCTCATCGCCCTGCCCGATGACCGGGTAGGCTGGGTGCCCTTCGACACCCTCGGCCTCGTCGATCCTCGGCTGCCCTTCCCGTCTCCGCCCGCGAAGCCAGCGGGTTAAGCCCTCAACCTCTCCCTTTTGGAGGTCTCCATGCGCGCGTTTCTCGCCCTCTCCGTTCTCGCCCTCACCTTCACCGGCTGCTGGGAGAAGAAGGTCAAGAACCTCAGCGACGCTGAGTTTGACCACTACTACGTGCTCAAGCCCTTCATGAGCGAGGAGTCCCGCAAGACCTACCTCAAGCTCAAGACTGAAGAGGAGCGCAACCAGTACCTCAAGGATCAGGGCCTCTGGGATCGTTTCTACAAGTACAGCGAGGCGGAGCGCGCGGAGATCGTCTCCGGCGCCGTCGCCATCGGCTGGACGAAGGACAAGGTGCTCATGGCCTGGGGCCCTCCCCACGACAAGCAGAAGCTCGTCGGCCGTGAGGCCCAGCGCAGCGAGCGCCTCGTGTACCGTTTTGAGGAGCAGCCCGACGGCACCGTGCTCGTCTGGGCCCCGAACTCCAAGACCGAGTACCAGGCCGTTCGGCTCTACCAGGTGAACGTGATCTTGGACGACGACAAGGTCACCGAGATCATCGAGAAGCCGCGCTGGGACTGACCCTCGCGGCATGTGGGGGCGGCCTTTGAAGAGATGTGTGAGAACGCCCACCCTGCGGTTGACACCCCGGCCTCGGGCCGACTACGCTGATTCATCCCCGGCGCCTGAGAGGGCGCGGGATCGAGGTACGACATGAAGGTCACCCTGGTCAGCCCTTATCCGGACATCACGAACTACGGCCTCCGCACGCTGAGCGCCGTCTTGAAGCGCGCCGGTCACAAGGTGCAGTTCATCAGCATCCCCGACTTCGCGGGCGACGGTGAGTTCACCCACGTTCGGATGAGCGAAGAGCGGTACCCGGCCGAGGTGATCAACCAGTACCTTGAGCTGACCGCCGACTCCGACCTCGTCGGCGTGACGCTCATGACCCACTACTTCGACACCGCGAAGCAGCTCACCCGCGCGGTGCAGCAGGCGCACGGCACGAAGGTGATCTGGGGCGGCTTTCACCCCTCCGTGCGCCCCGACGAGTGCGCGCGCTGGGCGGACTACGTCGCCATCGGCGACGCCGACGATCTCCTCCTCCAGCTATGCGACCGCCTCGACGCGGGCAAAGGCGACGACCTCCACGACATCAAGGGCCTCGTCTGGCGTAAGGGTGACAAGGTCATCCGCAACCAGCCCGGCAGCCTGGAGCAAGACCTCGACTCCTACCCGCACCCCGACTTCGGCCTGGATGACCACCACATCCTGTTCGAGGGCAAGGTCCTCCCGCTCACGAAGGATCTGCTGCGGCGCTACCTGCACAACGGCACGATCTCCCGCATGTTCGGCAAGGTCGGCTACCAGACGATGACCGGGCGCGGCTGCCCCCACGCCTGCACCTACTGCGGCAACAGCTTCTACCGCGACCTCTACAAGCGCCAGCGCTATGTGCGCTACCGCAGCGTCGAGAACGTCATGGAGGAGCTGGAGAACGTCAAGCGCGAGTACCCGTTCATCAACTTCATCTGGTTCTCCGACGACTCCTTCTTCGGCCGCCCGCTGCCCGACATGCTCAAGTTCGCCGAGCAGTACAAGCGCCGCGTCGGCGACCCGTTCTACCTCCTCGGCTCGCCGGGCACGATCAGCGAGGAGAAGTACGAGGCCCTGGTAGACGCCGGGCTGCACTGCATCCAGATGGGTGTGGAGCACGGATCGAAGCGCATCCAGAAGATGATGAAGCGCTCGACCATGGGCAACGACAAGATCATCAAGTCCGCCGAGGTCATCGTCAAGTACGCCGACCGCACGGCGCCGCCCCAGTACGACATCATCTACGATCTGCCCTACGAGACGATCGAAGACAAGCTCGACACCCTGCGGCTCATCGCCGACATGCCCAAGCCCTACCGGCTCCAGGCGTTCTCGGTCATCTTCTACCCGGGCACCTCGCTGCACACCCTCGCCATGCGCGACGGCCTGGTGAACGACGAGAAGTCCGAGATCTACGACAAGATGTACTTCGAGAAGAACGACACCTACACGAACGTGCTGCTCTACCTCTCGAAGTCGGGCCGGATGCCCTCGGGCTTGCTCAAGGCCGCCATTCACCCCGACGTCGTCAAGGTGATGACCTCGGACTACATGCGGCCCGTGGGTGAGCTGGCGAAGGCTGGCGTGGGTCGGGTGCGGGCGCTCATGCGGAACCCGGCGTTGGAGCGCGCGAAGGCGCTCGGCACCTTTGAGGCGCGGCTCACCGGCATGACCGGCGCCGACGCGGGCGCCGTGGCGCCTTGGCTCAACGCCGCCGCGAAGTAAGCGGCGCGGGGCGTGTTCAGCTTCGGGCGCGGCGGGCGCCGTTGGCGCGCGGACACGGCCTTGGGTCGGGTGATCGTCGAGGACGCCCGGCCCGATGACGCCGCCGCTCTGCTCGGGGTGCAGTCGGAGGTCATCGACGAGGGCCTCTACTTCATCACCGAGCCCGATGAGCTCACCGAGTCGGTCGCGTCCAAAGCCGCGACCATCCGCGACCTCAACCGCCGCCCCAACGCGCGCTTCTTCGTGGCGCGCCTAGAGGGCGAGGCCGTGGGCATGTTGTTGGTGCAGGGCGGGAGCCTGCGGCGACTGCACCACAACGCGCGCATCGAGATCTACGTCTCGGCCCGGGCCCGGGGCGCCGGGGTGGGCTCGGCCTTGATGTCGTCGTGCGTGGAGTGGGCGACGGAGAACCCGATCATCACCAAGCTCAGCCTGAACGTCTTCGCGCACAACGTCCGGGCGATCAAGCTCTACGAGCGGTTCGGGTTTGTACGGGAGGGCCTGCGCGCCCGAGAGTACCGCCTCGCGAGCGGCGAGTACCTCGACGACGTGCTGATGTTCCGAATGGTCGAGGGCGACGGCGACGTGGGCTCGGGCGGCGCGTTCAGCGCTTGAGCTGGCGCAGCAGGCGCTCGCGCAGGGCCGGGGACGACCAGCTCGGCACCACCTCGTCCTCAAAGACCTGGAGCGCCGAGGCCGGCAGGTCCAAGGTGGCGGCGCGCAGGGCCTCTTTGGTGCGGGCGTAGGGCTCGCGGGGGTACGCGGCCAAGGCGGCGAGCCGGGCGCGGGCCGTGGTGAGCACGTCGTCGCTCAGCTCATCGAGCAGGCCCAGGCGCAGGGCCTCGGCGGGGCTGTGCAGCTCGGCGGCCAAGAGCAGGCGATCGACGTGTTGGGTCGGCAGCCGGGCGCGCAACATCGCCAGCGCCGCCGGGGGGAAGCGCACGCCGATGGCCAGCTCGTTCAGGCCGATGCGGGCGCGGGGATCTGTGGTGCCGATGCGCAGGTCAAAGGTGCAGGCGATGACGCTGCCCTCGGCGATGGCGTGGCCGTTCACGGCGACCACGGTTGGCGCGGGCCACAGGAAGAGCCGCCGCACGACCTGATCGAGCAGGCTCAAGAAATGCGCGATGCCTTCAGGGGGCAAGGTCGCGATCTCTTTGAGGTTCACCCCGGCGGAGAGCGCGTCTCCGGCGCCGGTCAACAGGAGCGGCTGCCCCTCGGCGGCGTCGAGCTGGGCGAGCAGGCCCTCCAGCACGGCGGTGCTCAGCGCGTTCTTGCCAGGGCCCTCAAGCAGCAGCTCGACCATCGGTGTCTCCAGGGGATTCGTGACACCGGAGATCGCCTGTTTTGAGCCCGGCGGCAAGGGGTGGGCTTATTCGGCCTCGTCGTCCTCAGAGTAGTCGGGCATACAGAGGTCCACTTCGCCGGTGATCACCCGAAAGCGCAGGCCCGAGTCCAAGGCCGAGCGGCTGGCGTAGCGGATCTCCAGGGGGAACTGACCGGCGTTCATCTCGATGGGGAGCTGCGTCGTGAGCATCTCGCCTGAGGAGGACAGCTCGGCGATGACCTCGTTGTCCAAGATCACCCAGACGTCTCCGGCGCTCGCCAAGAGGATCTCCAGGGTGCCCCGGTCGTACACCCGCAGCCAGGCGTTCCAGCGCACGGCGAAGTAGGCCGGGTCTCCGGCGAGGCCCTCGTCGACGGGCCACCAGGACTGGCCGAGCTCGAGGCTGGGGTCAAACCGGGCGAAGACCTCGTCGTCCCACCAGTCCAGCGTGGTGTAGTCTTCGGGGGCGAGCTCGTCGGGGGCGGGCTCGACGTCGGGGTGCTGGGCGCTGAGGTTCGCGTAGCGGCCCCAGAGGCCCGTGGAGCAGGTCGTCCAGTCCGGGGGCTGGCCCTGCTCGTTCAGATCGCGGCCTGGAGGGTCGGCCACGGGCACCGGGTCGGCCTCGCGGACGTGGTACTCCGAGCAGCCGAAGGAGAACAAGAGCGCGGTGATGATCATGGAGAGCCCTCCTCACGCCAGGCCGCGGCGGCGGGCAACAGATCACACTGGAGCCACTCGTCGAGCAAGATCAGCTCATCGGCGCTGGGGCCGCCGCCGGGGGGCATCGTGGGCACCTCGGTGTCGAGCACCCGCACCTGGATACGCTCGGCCCACATCAAGGCGTCGCGGTACGAGTTGAGATCGACGCCGACGGGCGCGTCGTTGCGCTGCTCGGCGCGGATGAGCGAGCTGTGGCAGCCCGTACACTGCTTCTCTAAGAAGCCGCGCCCGAAGTTGTCGTAGGTGAGCGGCGGGTCGCGGTCGCAGGCGCCAGAGTCCGCCGCGTCGCCGCCCTCACAGGCGACGAGCGCGCCCAGCAGCGTGAGGGCGAGGAGGGGGCGAATCATTCGGATCAGCTCGTGCGGAGCAGGCCGTCCAAGGGGCGAACCCCCGGGAGGTGCCGCTCGGGGTCGAGGCCGCCCAGCTTCAAGAGCGCCGTGCCGACGTTCTCGGTGCCGATGATCTCGCCGTTGTCGTCCTGGGCGCCGCTCTCGTAGTTGACGGGCAGGGCGATGAACGACTCGTCCGTCGCGCCGAACACGCGGTTGCCCTTGACCCCGGCGCCGCCGACGAGCATCGAGGTGTACGGCCAGTGGTCGCGGCCCATGGCGCCGTTGAACTTGGGCGTGCGGCCGAGCTCAGAGGCGAGCACAACCACCACCTCATCGGCGAGCCACGGCGCGTCGCGGCCCGGCGTGGTCGCGAGCACCTCAAAGAGCTGGGAGAGCGCGCCGAACAGATCGTTCATCTGCAACCCGACGTTCTGGTTGCCGCCGTGGGTGTCCCAGCCGCCGGGGATGCCGATCATCGCGCAGCGCGAGAGCCCCAGGCGGAACAGCTCACAGGCCATGACGGCCTGATCGAGCATGCCCGAGCCCGTGTCGCCCAGGCCCGCCTCAAAGCGGCGGCCCTCCAGCTCCATCGCCCGCTCTAAGTTGCCGAGGAGGTCGTCTGCGCGGGTCTTGCCCAGGCCTTCGCGGGTGGCGGCGAAGGCGGCGGCCTGCTCGTAGACGAAGGCGTCCATCATGCTGTCGGCGGGGGTCGGGAACACCCGGCCCGGCACATCGGACATGCCGACGATGCTGCCGTCGATGAGGTTCAACAGCGTGCCGCCGCCGCCGCGCACCAGGGCCGCGCCTTGGTTGCCGGGGTACGCCGGGCCGCCGAAGACGATGTGGGGCATCGGGTAGTCGCCGGTGCCGAACGCCGCCAAGGTGGTGGGCCAGTCGGGGTATTGGCTCGCGGAGGTGCCGGTCATCATCCACTGCATGCCCGTCTCGTGACCGGCGGAGTGAACGTTGACGCCGCGGATGAGGGAGACCTTGTTGCCCCAGCGGGTGAAGAAGCGGTCCATCTCGGGCCGATCGTCACCGCTGGACCAGCTCAGGTTGCCCACGGAGCCGAGCACGGTGTCCGGGTCCATGTCGGTGCCGCCGACCGGGCTCACGCCATCGGCGGCGAACTTGGGATCGAGCGGGGTGGCGTCCCAGCCGCCGCCCGCGAAGAAGAACAAGAACTTACGCTCCCCCTTCACCGTGGCCGCGTGGGCCTTGTGGTTGGAGGTGTTGAGGCCGAATTGGGCGGCGCCAAACAGCGCGGCGGCCCCAGAGAGCAGGCGACGACGGTTGGTCTTCATCATGGCGCTCACCTCGGCCTAGTAAAAGAGGATGCGGGGGTCGCGCAGGGCGACGGAGACGACACCAGCCCAGGCGCGCTCGGCGGAGCCTTCAGCGCTGTAGAGCTGCTTCCACAAGGCCATGAGCCGGGCGGGCTCCGTGGCGTCTTCAGCGAGGGGCACACCCCGAACCCGCAAGAACAGGTCGCGGATCTGGGCCTCAAACGCCGCCGGGTTGGACTCCGGGGTGTCGAGCACGGTGACGTACTGCAACATCAGCGCGTCGCCTTCGCGGTTGGGGTCGAGGTCGTGCTCGGCGACGTAGCGGCCCGCGGACTGGGCGAGGCGCTCTTGGATGAACACGAGGCCCACGGAGGGATCGTGGTTGGGCGTGGTGACGTAGCGGCTGTCGATGCCGCCGGCGAGCACGGGCAGGCCCGTGGACTGATCGCTGAGGCCCTCGCGGCCGTCGAAGGTCCAGGCGTAGCCGGTGATGTCTTCGATGATCGAGGCGAGCTGGGTGGGGGAGACCTGCTTCACCGTGGGCAGGCGCGCGGCGAGCTCGGCGTCGGAGGTGGCGGCGGCGCGGTACTCCTCGGAGAGCACGACGCTTCGGGCCAAGGCGCGCAGGGTGAGCCCGCCGTCCTCAAAGGCCGCGCGGTGCTCGCTCAGCTCGGCCCAGTCGGCCTCGGACGTGGCGCGCTGGGTGACGCCCTCAAAGACCGTCTTCACCGCGCAGTCCACCAGGCGCGTGTCTTCAGCGAGGAGCAGCCCCAGCTCAGCGAGGTTCGCCGTGGGCTTGCCGAAGTAGCCCGGCTCGCGGTTGTGGTGGTCCTTCCAGATCTCTTCGTCTTCAGGACGGTAGAGCGTCTGCTCGTGGAGGTCGCCCTCGATCTCCCACCAGAAGCCGAAGAAGTGAGACGCGAGGGGGTCCAGCGAGGAGTGGCAGGACTGGCAGGTGGGCGTGTCGCGGATGACGTCTTCGGGGTCGCCCGAGGTCAAGGCGTCGATCTGCGAGCGCGAGAAGCTCACCGGGCGGGCGAGGTAGTCATCGCAGAGCAGCACCCGGGTGACGGTGTTCGCCCGGTGGCGGTTCGCGTTGACCCCCGCCGAGGGGTACCGCAGCCACAGCGAGGTCATGCTCAGCACACCGGCGTGCTCGCGGCCGTCGCGGTAGCGGGCGCGCTGCCAGCCGTCGGCGTCGGGGTCTTGGAGCTCCAGATCCCACAAGGTCGCCAAGGTGGGGTCGGCGACGGTGTAGTCGGCGGTGACCAGCTCGGTGTAGGGCAGGTCGTGCTCGGCGACGTAGCGGATGAGCTTGAGGGGCTCATCGCCGATGGAGCGCGCGGCGCGCTCTTCGCCGAGGTAGCCCAGGCCGACCTCTTCGAGATCGAAGTAGACGTCGCCGGTGCGGGTGCGGAAGCTGTGGTTGAACAGCTCCTCGACGCGGCCCAAGAACCGGGGATCGTAGAGGTACCGGTCGGCGAAGAGCGCGTAGGTCTCATCAAACGCGGCCGGGTCTTCCGAGGCGGCGGCGGCCTCGATGGCCAGCAGCTCCTCTTCAGAGGGGTGGACGCCGCGCAGGTCCACGGAGAGCCGCAGGAGCTGCTCCCGAGCGCCGAGGGGGGTGATGGGGTTCACGGTCTGGTCGAGACCGCAAGCCCACAAGGACAAGAACATGAGCATATTAGCCCTCCAGTCCTAGGCCACGAAGGCCCAAGGCGTAGTCCGCCGCGGCAGGCGGGGTCAGCGCGCCGCTCCACACCCAGCTCAGGTCAAGGCACACCGGCGCCTCTTGTTTGACGCCCCGGATGTACAGCGTGCCGCAGCCGTCGCAGCCCGCGTAAGGTTCATTGTCGTACTCGCCGTCGCTCTCCAGAGGGTCGAAGACGAGGTCGTACCAGAAGGCGTCGGGGTCACGCAGGCTGATGAAGCCGATGGGCTCGACGGTGCAGGACTCCGGCGAGGCGCCCGTGGGGCCCTGCAGCGTGAGGTCCATGTTCACCGAGTCAAAACGCCCGGCGATGAGGTGGTCGAAGAAGTAGACGTTGCCGTTCGCGGCGAGGGTGTCTTGGTCACCGCTCGTCCAGCTCAGGTTGAGGTCGGTGCGCCAGCCGCCGGCGGGGCCGTCGGGGAAGGGCAGGGTGCCGGTGACCGTGGCGTCCATGACGCTGGAGTAGACGACGCGGCGGTAGTCGCCGTCGATGAGCTGCAGCAAGGAGTCTTCGCCTTCGCCGTCGAGCTCAAAGAGCACGGCGTCGCCTTGGGAGACGACGGCGTCGCCCTCGACGCGGCGGGTGGCCTCGGTGGTCTGGCCCGAGGCCTCGTCTTCAGTGACCGAGACCGCGCTCTCCCAATAGAACGAGCCGCCGAAGCCGTCGCCTTTGGAGGTGGTGCAGAGGTCGTACCACGAGAGGCCGTCGCCCTCATCCGCCATCTCGGGATCGGCAAAGCCCGCGTAGAAGCTGGGGCAGCCTTGCTCGGCCAGGCCCAGAGACTCGGCGTGGCCCAGCCAGGCCGAGCGCGCGTTCACCGAGAGCGCGAGGCCCATCGCCTCGGACATCGCCGCGGGGAAGTCGACGTCGCTCACGTCCGGCGGGTCGAGGGGCTTGGGCGTGGGGCCGGGGTCGATGACCTCCTCTTCTCCGGCGCAGGCCGGGGCCAACGCCAAGACGAAGAGGAGCGACGCGGAGAACGACAGGCGGGGGCTCATTCGTCCTCCTCTTCTTCAAGGCCGACGCCTAAGGTGAGGAGCCAGCTAAAGGTGATCGTGTCGCCGCTGCGCTCGGCCACGAACCAGGGCAACCACACGCCGGAGCCGCCGTAGTCGTGCCAGATCACGCCGTCGGCGTCGTAGCCGTAGCGGCGCACCTCACCCTCCTCAGGCATGTCCGGGTCGCGGCAGGTGGAGACGTCGCCTTCGACCAAGAAGAACTCGATGTCAAAGGCGAAGAGGCAGTCCTCACAAGCGGCCTCGGCCACGTCGCCGATGAGCGACCAGGTGAGGTCACACAACAGCGCCTCTTCTTCGCTGAGCCCGGTGTCTAAGCCCGTCTCAATGCCCGTGTCGGGGCGCACGCCGTCGAGGTACTCCCACACGTTCAGCTCGCCGACGAGGCGCTCATAAGGACCGCCGAAGGGGCTGAGCTCCCAGCGCCCCCACTGCTCCAAGGTGAGCGTGTGATCCGGGCTGATGTCGAGGCCGGAGTCGGGGTTGGTGTCGATGGGGAAGCTGGAGCTGCCGGTGTCTTCCCAGTCCTCGCTGTCTTCGACGGGGATCGGCACCACGCCATCATCGTCGGCGCCTGTGCAGGCCACCGTGACGAGAAGCAGGGGAAGAAGAAGAATTTTCGACACGCGGACCCTTTTGGGACAGGGTGTGCCGCGGCATCTTGCGGGCGCTCGCCGCTCGTCGTGAGCGGCGTTGAAGTTATGGTGGCAGTCTACCACAGCGGCGCCCTCCCGAGTATTTTGACCTCACCGGAAAAAAATCTTCGCGGCCCTCGGTGGCGCCCCCTGATCGAAGCCGTCGCGGCGGAGTCCCCCATGAAGCCCCTGATCCCTTGGCTCTCGCTGCTTCTCGTCGCCTGTAAGGGGGACGTCGAGGCGCCCCCGATGCTCACGATCACCCCCACGGCGCTGGACTTCGGCACGGCGCCTGTGGGCGGTGAGGCGGCGCTGGACCTCGTCTTAGAGAACGCGGGGGGCGGTCAGATCGACGTGCTCTCGGTGCAGCTCACCGATGGCGACCCCGACATCTTCGACCTCGACCGCGACGGCAGCCTCGCCCTCGGCGACGGCCTCGCCCTCACGGTCACCGTCACCTTCACCCCCGAGAAGGAGCAGGTCTACCTGGGGCTCGTCCAGGTGCGCTACGACGACGCCGACGGCGGCGGCAGCGCCACGGTGAGCCTGACGGGCGAAGGCAGCGCGTCCGAGGCCGACAACGACGCCGATGGGTACCGTGTCGTAGACGGCGACTGCGACGACAACAACGCCAGCGTCAACCCCGGCGCGGACGAGGTCTGCGACGGCCGCGACAACGACTGCTCGGGCTCCCCCGGCAGCGACGAGACCGACGCTGATGGCGACTCTTGGCTCGTGTGTGAGGGCGACTGCGACGACGGCGACAAGAGCGTGTACCCCGACGCGAAGGAGATCTGCGACGACAAGGACTCCGACTGCGACGGCGTCGAGGCCGACCGCGACGACGCCGACGAGGACGGCTGGAGCATCTGCGACGGCGACTGCGACGACGGCGACGCCCGCGCCCGGCCCGGCGGCGTGGAGGTCTGCGACGGCGCAGACAACGACTGCGACGGCGGCGAAGACAACATCGACGCCGACAACGACGGCCACAGCGTGTGCAGCGGCGCCGGAGACTGCGACGACGACGACCGCCGCGCATACCCCGTCGTCGTCGACGCCAGCGCGTCCGGCGAAGAGGACGGCACTGACGCCAAGCCCTACAACACCTTAGACGAGGGCCTCGCCAACCTCGACAGCACCTGCCGCACCGTGTGGTTGGCCGCGGGCAGCTACGCCGTGAGCCTCACCGTAGACGGCGAAGAGATCAACCTCGTGGGCGAAGGCGTAGACGAGGTCACGCTGACGACGACGGCGGGCAGCCGCCACTTTGAGGTGACCGGCGGCGGGCTCCTCGGCCTCACGACCCTCACCTTGAGCGGGGCGAGCGCGGGCACCGACGGCGGCTCGATCCGCCTCGTGGACAGCGAGGCCATCCTCGACGGCGTGCGCCTCACCGGGAACAGCTCGGCGACGGACGGCGGCGGGATCTCCGTCACGTCCTCGACCCTCACCCTCTACGCCTCGGAGCTCACCGACAACGTCGCCGCCGACGACGGCGGCGGGATCTCCGCGCTCTCAGCCACGGTCATCGACAGCGGCTCGGTGTTCTCAGGCAACGAGGGCGTGCGCGGCGGGGCCTTGGTCGCCGACTCCTCCACCCTGACGCTCTCGGGCTCCACGTTCACCCAGAACGCCGCCACGGACAAGGGCGGCGGCGTCGCCGTCATCGCCAGCGGCGGCTTCGTCATCGAGCGCGGCGAGTTCACCCTGAACACCGCGGTCAACGGCGGCGGCGGGCTCTCGTTCACGAACGTCGACGCCTCGGGCTCGACGCTGCGAAACTCCGTCATTCAAGACAACAACGGCGGCGCGGTCGGCGGCGGCCTCTCCGTCGAGGGCACCCAAGGCCGCTTCACCGTGGTGAACAACACCTTCGTCGCCAACCAGGCGAGCGGCCAAGGCGCCGGGGTCTACGTCGCGGTGGGGTCGAGCGGGCAGCTCACGCTGATCTCCAACCTCATCTTCCGCTCCCAGGGCTCAAGCGGCCTCTACTTTGACGCCGCCGCCTCCCACGCCGTGAGCTACAACACGGCCTACGCGACGAGCGCCGGGGACAGCGCGAACTTCTCGGGCCCCTTCGCCGCCGGGACGAGCGAGAATCAGAACGAGGATCCCCTGTTCACCAGCTTCTCGAACGACCGTGACCCCTCAAACGACGACCTCAGCCTCAAGAGCAGCTCTCCCGCCAAAGACAGCGGGCCGCCGGACGCGGCCTACAATGACGTGGACAAGACGCGGAACGACCGTGGCCACACCGGCGGCCCCAACAGCAAGTAAGGAGTGACCCGTGCCCGCTCTCCTGCTCCTCCTCCTCCCCCTTGGCCTCCAGAACGCTGCGCACGCCGCGAGCGTCACCCTCAAGCCGACGGACGACGTCAAGACCCTCACCTCCTCTTTGGCCCCCGGCGACGTGATCACGTTCAGCGCGGGCACTTACGAGATCACCGAGCGCCTGGACTGGTCAGGCCTGGGCACCGTCGATCAGCCGATCGTGATCAAGGCCGCTGAAGGCGCCGAGGTCATCCTCGTGAGCTCCGTGAGCGATCAGGCGATCCGCATCTACGAGTCCAGCTACCTCACCGTGCAGGGCCTCACCCTCGTCGGCGCGGAGGGCTGGGAGGACGGCACGATCAGCCCCGGCGGGCTCCGGATCGAGAACTCCACGAACATCACCGTCACCGACATGGCCCTCATGGAGCTGTGGCGCACGGCGGTCTACTTCTACGGCGACAACTCGGCGATCACCTTCACGAACAACGAGATCGGCGACATCGTGGACGGGTACGGGATGTACATCGGCTGCGGTGACGCCTCGTGCTGGACCCAAGACAGCCTCATCGCCGAGAACCTCATCCACGACCTGCGCGACGACGGCGGCTATGGCATCTACCTGGAGCACGGCTGCCAGAACAACATCGTGCGCGACAACGTGTTGTACAACCTCAGCTATCGTGGGCTCTTGGTCGCCTCGACGGAGTATGGCCCGCCGAACGTGATCGAGGCCAACGCCATGTGGGGCGTCACCGATCTCGGGATGTACATCGCCGGGAGCTCCGTGGTGCGCAACAACCTCGTGTTCAACACGGGCAGCTACGGCATCTACACCAAACAGAACAGCCGGGGCACCCTCGCGGACGCGGTGATCAGCCACAACACCATCGCCAACACCACCCGCGAGGGGGTCTATGTCGAGGGTTGGGCGACGCTCACGGGCATGGTGCTCTCGAACAACGTCGTCTCAAACCCCGTTGGTGACGCGTTCTACGCCGGTGCGGGGCAGATTGACGAGGGCAACTACATCTCCGGCAACGTGATGACCGGCAAGGTGGACGGCCTCGACCCGCTTCTTGGCCACTTCATCCCGGGCCACGGCGACGCCGACTTTGTGGACGCCACGGGCTGGGACTTCTACCCGTCGAGCGCCTCGGTGCTCGTCGGCGCCGCGGACCCTGCGGGCGAGGCCTACGTCCCGGCCACGGACTTCAACGGCGCCGAGCGTGACGGCGCCTCCCCGGATGCTGGGGCTTATGAGCGCCGCGAGACGGACAACCCCGGCTGGCAGATTCAAGAGGGCTTCAAGGTGCTCGGCGTGCAGAGCGGCGGCGGCGGTGAGGCCGTCGGCGGCTGCTGCTCGGACAAACAGAGCAAAGGAGAGCAGGCCGCGCTGGCGTTGCCGCTCCTCGCCTTCGCCCTGCGCCGCCGCCGCCGCGCCTGAGACGAAGACGCCCGGCCTCGCCGCGTGGGCGGGGCCGGGCGTGTCGGAGAAGGGCGCGGGCTGGTCTCCCGCGCGTCTTCACCCGGCTGAGCGTCTAGGGGCAGATCGCGGCGCAGTAGGCCGCAGAGAGTGAGGTCCCGCAGGAGTCGACCAAGCTCGACGAGTCGAAGCAGCGGTCAAACCCAGCGCCCGCCGTGCCGACCTCTTGGCCTCCGGTGGTGCCGCAGATGTCGTCGCTGCCGTCCATGCCGTCGAAGGAGTCAGCCAGGGTGGTGTAACCACCGCCGCAGAGCACGTCGCCGCCGATGCCGCCGATGATGTTGTCGGTGCCTTCGTCGCCGTTGATGGTGTCTGAGCTCGGGCCGCCGTTGATGTTGTCGCTGCCCGGTCCGCCGAGGATGATGTCCGTGCCGCTCTCGCCGATGATCTCGTCGTCGCCCTCAAGGCCCCAGAGGTTGTCGCTGCCGGGCCCACCGAGGATGATGTCGTTGCCAGGGCTGCCGAAGATCTCGTCGTCATCCGCCTCGCCCGCGAGGATGATCTTGAGCCAGGAGTTGGTGAGATCCGGGCCGTAGATCGTGTCGTCGCCGTTGCCGCCGAAGATGCGCGCGGTGACGAGGCTGGCCCCATAGGCGTTGGCCGAGTAGCCCGTGGTGCTGTCGTAGAACGAGAGCGTGGAGTCGCTCTGGGACGTGCCCGAGAGGATCAGCTCGGTGAGGTCCGTCGTGTTGGCCAGGGTGCAGCAGAAGTTGTCGCCGTCGCCGTCGACACCGTAGGCGCTGTACTCACCATAGGACGTGTCCCACACCAGATAGCCGACGCCCGAGGTGCTGTTCGCGTTCTGGGCGAGGTTGCAGTTGAAGGAGGTGCCGATGCGCGCGCAGACGTTGGAGGCGCCCCCCGCCTTGCAGCTCGCCGTCGCGTAGCTCGCCGGGCAAGCCGCCTCAGCGGTGCCGACCGAAGACAGGATGATCGCGCCCACAGCAAAGAGCTGTCCCACCACACTACGAAGCCCAGAAGAACTGTCGTTGGTCATCACACACCTCCGTGATCGCAAACCCGGCAGGGACTCACCCATCGTGGGCGGCGGTCCCTGAGCTCGTGGACCTGACTCCTTCTCTCCACATTCTTAAAGTATCATAAAGAAATGTAATGTTAGGTCGAATCTTCAACGGCGTTGAAAACTCTTAGAACTTGCGGATAGGGCCGACTTTAGAAGCATGCGGACGAAAAAATTATCAGTCGTTGTCACAGAATCGATTCTATAGAAATACTCAGATCGAATCGTCATTCTGCGCAGGATCACCCTCCCCCGAAGGCTCGCCACGATCCGCCGCGGCCCACTCCGCCTCACGTCGGTAGAGGGTGCGCGCGGTGATCCCCAAGAGGTTCCCCGCGAGCACCTTGTCTCCGCCCGCGTGGCGCAAAGTCTCTTCGATCATCCGACGCTCCACCACCTTGAGCGGCGTGCCGACCACGAAGGAGAGCGCGCTGCGGCCGCCGCTCACGGGACGAACCGCGCCTGGGAGGTCATCTACGCCGATCAGCTCCCCACGGGCGAGGACCACGGCGCGCTCGATGGCGTTCTCCAGCTCACGCACGTTTCCGGGCCAGGTGTGCTGGGTGAGCGCGTCGAGCGCTTCAGCGGTGAACGCGCGCACCACCTTGTTGTTCTTCGTGGCGAAACGGTCCAAGAACGTCGCCGCGAGCAGAGGCACGTCCTCGGGGCGCTCCCGCAGAGGCGGCACCCGCAGGCGGATGACGTCGAGGCGGTAGTAGAGGTCCTCCCGCAGCCGCCCGGAGCGCACGGCGGCGTCGATGTCGCGGTTGGTCGCGGCGATGATGCGGGCGTCGGCGCGGTGGGTGACCGTGCCGCCGACACGCTCGTACTCCCCCTCTTGTAAGACCCGCAGCAGCTTGACCTGGATGAGCGGGGAGATCTCGGTGATCTCGTCCAAGAACAGCGTGCCGCCCTTCGCGAGGTCAAAGCGGCCCTCTTTGCGGGCGACGGCGCCGGTGAAGGCCCCGGCCTCATGCCCGAAGAGCTCGGACTCTAAGAGCGACTCGGGGATGGCCGCGCAGTTCACGGTGATCAGGCGCCCGGCGGCCCGGCGGCTGCGCTCGTGGAGCAGCCGCGCGACCCGGCTCTTGCCCGTGCCCGACTCCCCGGTGAGCAGCACGCTGGCGTCCGTCGGCGCGATCTGCTGCAGCTCCTCCATCAGCGCGCGCATCGCCAATGAGGAGCCGACGAGCTCCTCCCCGCGACCGCCGCCGCGCTCCTGCGCCAAGGCGTCGCGCAGGCGCTGGTTCTCTAAGATGAGCCCCCGCTTCTCAAACGCCTTGCGTAAGGAGCCCACGAGCTCTTGGCGGCGCAGGGGCTTGGTCACGTAGTCATACGCGCCCTCTTTCATGGCCTCCACCGCCGTCTCGACGGTGCCGAAGGCCGTCATCACGATGACCTCGACGTCTGGCGCCAAGGACTTCACCGCGCGCAGCAGCTCCAGGCCCGACATGCCCGGCATCTTGAGGTCGGTGAGCACGATGTCTACGGGCTCACGGCGCAGGCGGTCGATGCCCGCGCGGCCGTCGGGGGCGTGCACCACCTCCCAGCCCTCGCGCTGGATGATGCGCTCTAAGGTGACGCGGTTGGCCTCTTCATCATCGACGACGAGCACTTTGGGCATTTTGGACACTCTGTCAAGGGTGAAGACAGGATGTCGTTCGTGTGTCAGCTTGTCAAGCGCGCGGCGGGGAGCTCCAGGACGACGCGGGCGCCGGGGGCCTTGTGCTCGGCGCGCACGACGCCGCCGTGGTCCTCTAAGATCTGCCGGGTGATGGCGAGGCCGAGGCCCGTGCCTGTCGCTTTCGTCGAGAAGAAGGGGTCGAAGGCGCGCTCGGCCTCCTCCGCCGAGAACCCGGCGCCGTCGTCGTCGATCACGAACCGCAGGGTGCCCTCGTCGCGCTCTACCCGCACGGTGAGCTGCTTCGCCCCGGCCTCGACGGCGTTCCGCGCCACGTTGAGCAGGGCCCGGCGGAGCTGGTGCGCGTCGAGGTCTACGGTCGGGCCCTCGGCGGCCTCGACGGTCAAGGTGACCCCGGCGCGTCGCAGCTCCTCGTCGAGCAGGCTCACCACGGAGCCGATGAGCGCCGCGGGGTCCTCGGGGTGAAGGCTCGGCGCCGGGCGGCGGGCCAAGGTGAGGTAATGTTCGGTCACGCGCTCCAAGTGGCGGATCTCGGCGGTGATCGTGCCCAAGATCGCCCGGGCCTCGTCGCGGCGCTCGTCGGGCAAGGTCTCTAGATCTTCGCCGAGCAGCTCGGCGTTCAGCGACAAGGCGTTGAGCGGGTTTCGCACCTCGTGGGTGATCTGGGCGAGCATCTGGCCGACGAGGGCGAGGCGCTCGGACCGCGCGAGGCGGGCCTGGTGGTGGACCCGCTCGGTGACGTCTTCGCCGACGAGGATGCTCCCGCCACGGAACGGCACCCGGCGCAGATCGACGAGGCGACCGGCCAGCGGCGCGGCCTCGACGCCGTCTCCTTCGCCGGGCAGGCGCAGAGACTCGGGGAGCGGGTCGCCCTCACGCACCCCAAAGAGCGCCTCGGCGGCGGGGTTAGAGAGCGTCACCCGCCCGTCGCTCTCGACGATGAGCGCGAGGCGAATGGAGTCCAGGACCGAGCGCAGCTCCGCCCGGGCGCGCTGCAGGGCGCCCTCACGCTCCTCGATGGCCCCGGCCATGATGTTGATCTCTTCAGCGAGCACGCCGAGCTCGTCTTTTCGCTGGAGCTCTACCCGAGCGCCGACGTCGCCCCCGGCGATGCGCTGCACCTGCTGGGTGAGCCGCCCGATGGGCCGCAGCGCGAGCACCGCCAAGGCCAACATCACCAGCCCCGCGAGGAGCGCGACGAGGCCCAAGGCCCCGGCGATGAGCTGGGCCTCGCGCTGGGCGACGGCGGTGCGCTCCGACACCCGGCGGATGCGCGTCTCGACGCGGGTGGAGAGCTTCTCAAGCTCCGAGCGCAGCGCCTGCCGAGACCGGGAGAGCTCCGGCGCCAAGGTGCGCACGCCGGCGGCGTCTTGTTGGTCCGCGAGGTCCAGCGCCTGGGTGCAGACCGTCAAGTACGCCTGGTTTAAGCTCGCGAGGCTCTGGAGCTGGGCGTCTAGGGTGGTGAGGTTCGCCCGCTCTTGTTTGAGCCCGACCTTGGGCAGCACCCGGGCGACGATGGACTGGCCCTCGGCGGCCTGATCGTGGATGAGCCGGGTGTAGAGGTTGAGGTTGGAGCGGTGGGCGGCGAGGCGCCGGGGCGGGTCGCTCAGAAGCCGCTCGGCGTCGATGTCTACCCGCACCAAGGCCCCGTCCATTCGGGAGACCGTGCGTGAGAGCGGCACATAGCCGAGGTCTAACGCCGTCAATCCTTCGCCGAGCGCCCGGAGCTGCCAGATGCCATAGCCGATGGCCAAGGTGAAGAACGTGAACGCGAGGAGGTAAGCGCCGAGGATCCGTGCTCGAAGGGAGGCCCGCTGGAGCAGACCCCTCATGGCGCCGTGGCCTCGGGGGCGATCAAGGGGGCGGCGTCTGGGCGCCCAAACACCCGCAGCGCGCGGCCTTCAGCGAGCACGACGACGAGGTGATCCTGCGCGCCGATGTCCAGCTCCGCCTTGGACCAGATCACCGAGCGGTTCGCCGAGCGCACCTCCAGGGGGTATCGCCCCGGCGCGAGGCCCTTGAGCACCAGCGGCACCTCAGGCTTCACCGTGTGCCAGCTCTCGCCGAGCTTCACCTCCGCGCTCACCGCGCCGGCCAGGCGCAGCTCGACCTCTCCCGGCCCGGTCTTGGTCGCGTCGGCGACGACCACCGGCGCGTCGGTAAAGAACACCCCGACGGCGGAGACGATCAGCAAGGTGGCGCGATCGTCGGTCAGCGTGATCGTCGACTCCGCGATCTTGCCGTCGCCGTGGTCCACCCGGACCCGGGTGTCTCCAGCGGGCACGCCGCGTAAGGTGAGCGCGCCAGCGCCGTAGAGCTTGGCCGCGGGCGCCCCGTTGAGGCTGAGCTGAAAGGGGATCTCCCCCTCCACCCGAAGCTCAGCGGCCTGCGCCGTGAGCGTGACACAGAGGACGATGAACGAGAGCATGGGGCGAGCATATCGCGAGGAAGGCCGCCGCACGCGGAAGCGCCGTTGAAGGTGCGTCAAGGCTGTGCTATGGGGTGCCCCCTGCGTCGAGGCGAAGGCTTCTCGACGCCTACTCCTGGAGAATCCATGCGTCTTGTCACTCCTGTCCTGATGGTTCTGGCGCTCGCGGTGGGCTGTGCTGGTGATGGCGGTGGCGCGACCGGCCCGGCCACCGAGGGCGCGGCGCCCCAAGAGTCGATCGGCGAGGTCCTCGCGACGATCAACGGCACCCCCATCGGCTCCGAGGCGTTCCAGCAAGAGGCCTCCCGCAAGGCCCCGGCCAACAACGAGTCCTTGAGCCCCGCCGAGCGCGACGAGATCATGCAGAAGCTCATCGCCGATGAGCTGCTCTACCAAGAGTCTCTCCGCCGTGGCCTCGACAAAGACCCCAAGGTCAAGAAGGTGATGGTCAACACCCTCCTTCGGGATCAGGTCTACACGAACGTCCGCAACACGGACTTCTCGGACGAGGAGCTCAAGAAGTACTACGACTCCCACAAGGACGAGTTCATCGTCCCCGAGAAGGTGCAGATCAAGCGCATCCTCATCCGGGTGACGGACGACCGCCCCGACGACAAGGCCAAGGCCGAGGCCGAGCGGATCCTCGCCGAGCTCACCAAGGATCCCGCGAAGTTTAAGGAGCTGGCCGCCCAGTTCTCCGAGGATCCCTACAAGCGCCGTGGTGGCGACGTCGGCTTCGTCGCCGCCGACGGCAAGCCCGGTCTGGACAAGGCCGTCGTCGACAAGGCCTTCACCCTTCAGGCCAACCAGCTCTCCGAGGTCTTCAAGACTGAAGAGGGCTACAACATCGTGCTCGTCGCCCAGCGCCGTGAGCGTGTGGAGCGCACCTTCGACCAGATGAAGGGCGCCGTGCTCCGCAAGGTCAAGAACGACCGCCTCAAGGACCTCTACGACCAATACGTCAACGGCCTCAAGCAAGGCGCCAAGGTCGAGGTGAACACCGAGAAGGTGAACGCGCTCGAGATCAAGGCCGCCCGCAAGGCCCCGAGCCTCGACGCTGGCCTCGCCGTGCCGTCGGGCATGGAGGGCGCTGAGGGCGAGATGATGGACGAGGGTGAGCCCGCCGTGGCCCCCGCCCCTGGCGAAGAGCCCCACTGATGTGGACGCGCCGCCTCGGCCTGACGCTCCTGACCGTCGCCCTTGGGCTCGCGCTGATCGTGCGCCCGGCGGGCGCCGTCGTGGTGGATCGGGTCGCGGCGGTGGTCAACAAAGAGGTGATCACCCTCTCCGACGTGTATGAGCTCGGCGGCGACTTCATCGCCGAGCGCGTCGACGCCGAAGGGGAGAAGGTCCGCCGTGAGGCCGAGCTGGAGGTGCTCGACACCCTCATCCAGACCGAGCTCGTCTCCCAAGAGATGTCCCGCCTTGGCCTCGACGTCACCCAAGACGACTTAGAGGCCACGATCGACGACATCGCCCGGCAGAACGGCCTCACCCGGGACCAGCTCCGCCGCGAGGTGGAGCGCTCGGGCCTCGCCTGGTCGCTCTACCGCGAGCAGCTCATGGAGCAGCTTCGGTCGATGCGGTTTGGCCAGTCCATCCTCGCGCCCCGGGTGGTCGTGGCCGAACAAGACCTGCGCGACCTCTACGACCGCGAGGTCAAAGACGGCTACGTCGGCGCCGAGTCTCGTACGCTGGAGGGCATCCTCGTCCCTTGGGGCGCGGACGCCACGCCCGAGGACCGCGCGGCGTTGGCGCTCAAGCTCAGCGAAGACAAAGCCCGGCACGACGCGGGCACGGTCACCTGGGCGGAGCTCCTCGCCGAGCACCCCGAGAGCCTGCTCGCCGGCGGAAAAGGGCAGCTCGGCGCCTTCAAGAAGGGTGAGGCCATCCCCGAGCTCGACGCGGCGGCCTTCGGCGCCCCGGTCGGCGCGGTCTCCGGCCCCATCGCGCTGCCCAACGGCCTGATGCTCCTGCGGGTGTCGTCTTCAGAGTTCGCGCCGCCGCCGCCGTATGAGGCCCTGCGGGAGCAGCTCAGCCAAGAGCTGCAGGCGCGGAAGATGGAGCAAGAGATGGCGCTGTGGACGGCCCAGGCCCGTCGTCAGGCCGCCGTGGTGGTGAAGCTGGAGCCCCCGGTGGGCTATGGCGTGCTCGATCGCCCCGCCGCGACGGAGGTGGACCCCCTCGCCCCGCCGCCGTCGCTGATGCCGTAGGGTTCGGCGAGCGTGCGACCGCCGCTCCTGATCACCCCTGGCGACCCGCGCGGCATCGGCGCTGAGGTCGCGGTGAAGGCCGCGCGGCGCCTGGGCCTCGACGCGGTGTTGATCGGGGATCTCCCGGAGCTTCTGCGGGTCGCGCCGGGGCTTCCCGTCGTCTCTCAACTGGAGGACGGCGCCGGGACCCTTCGCGCCCTCGACCCCCTCGTGGCCTTGGGCGACGCCGAGCCTGTGGAGATCGCCGCTCTGCGCCTCGCGGTCTCCGCCTGTCTGGAGGGTCGCGGACGGGCCTTGGTCACCGGGCCGATTCACAAGGCCCGCCTCGCCGCCCGTGGTTTCCATCACCCCGGCCACACGACCTTTCTGGGCGAGCTGTGCGGCGTCGCCGACCCGGTGATGGCGTTTGTTGGCGGGGCGCTGCGGGTCTCGCTGGTGACGGTGCACCTGCCCATCAAGCGGGTGGCCCAGGCGATCACCAAGGCCCTCGTGCTGCGCACCCTGCGGGTCTCCAGCGCCGAGCTGAGCGACCGGCTGGGCATCACGCGGCCGCGCCTGCTCGTCTGCGGCCTCAACCCCCACGCCGGGGACGGCGGGCTCTTGGGCCGCGAGGAGCTCGACATCATCAGCCCGGCCATCACCGCCGCCCGGGCCGAGGGCCTCACCGTCGAGGGGCCGGTCTCCGCCGAGGCGGCGTTCCGCTGGATGTTGGATGGCCGCGCCGACATGGTGGTCGCGATGTACCACGACCAGGGCCTCGCCCCGCTCAAGCTCATCGACTTTGGGCGCTCGGTGAACTGGACCTTGGGCCTGCCCATCGTGCGCACGTCCGTAGACCACGGCACCGCCGACGACCTCTACGGCCAGGACCGCGCCGACCCGGCGTCGATGGAGGCCGCGCTTCAGCTCGCCCTGAGCCTCACCGCCTAAGGTTTGGCTTAGATCTCGACGCAGGACGTGCCGATGGCGGCGGCGGCGCTCGCCGGGTCGAGGCCCCAGCTCCAGCAGCCGACGGCGCGCTGGTCGATGTCGTAGATCAGGATCGCGTAGCTGAGGTTTGGGCCGTCGGCCTCGGTGAACAGCGTCGTCGTGCCCTCGACCACGGCGCTGGTGTCGGTCACGAGGGTGAGGTCCATCCGGAAGTGGTCCCAGCAGCCCGCGGGGTCGTACTCAAACGACGCGGCGGGGAAGGGGTGCTGCTCGGTCCAGGCGGGCTCAGCGGCGCGGGTGATGAGCAGGTCGGGCGACGACATCCAGCCGACGGTGTACACGTCGTGGCGCCAGGTGGTGTCGAGGAAGGACTGCTCGACGCGGTCGAGGGTGGTGTCCAGCGCGTCGCAGCCCTCGCCGCCGCCGGTGTCCCACCAGTCGGTGTCCCAGCCGCGGGAGTCCCAGCCGCCCCACCCGCCGGTGTCTGGGCGCGGAGGGTTGGGGCCGACACCGCAGGTCTGGAGGCAGAGGCCCATCAAGCCGAAGAACAGCATCGCCTCACTCCCCTAGGCGTTTGTCGCAGGTGGAGTAGCCCGCGACGGCGTTCCAGTCTAAATCGGGCCCCCACACCCGGCAGTCGCTCACCTCGCGGGTGAAGGCGTCGTAGACGACGAGGCGCCAGGCGAGGGCGCTCTCGGTGCTCGGGTCGCAGAGGTAAGCCGTGGAGGCGTCGGCGACGACCTCCACCGGGTCGGCGAGCACGTCGAGGGTGAGGGAGAGCACGTCCCAGGCGCCGTCCTCAGCGGCCTCGGAGGAGAGCAGCTTGTGGCTCTCGAACCGCGCGCCGTCGAGGCTCATGGAGATCATGCCGCCAGACGTCCAGCCCTCGGTGGTGACCTGCACGCGGCGCTCGTCTCGCTCAGCGTCGCAGGCCGTCACGACGTCGGTGATCAGCGCCGGGCCCTCAAAGAACGAGGGCGCCTCGGGGTTCGGCACCTCGCAGGCGAGGAGCCAGAGGGGGATGAGCGGCCCGGTGAGCATAGGTGCAGTGTGCCTCAGCGTGGGGCGACTTGTCGTGACCCCCAACAAAAAAAGCCCCCGCGAGCCGAGGCGCGCGGGGGCCGATGGGCTCCGGATGGAGCGCGAGATCAGATCTCGGGGCAGGAAGCGCCGAAGAAGCTGTTCGTCGCGGCCACGTCGTCGCCGAAGCCGACGCACTCAACGGCGTTGCCGGAGGTGTCGTAGGCGTAGACGAGCCAGGTGAGGCCGTTGATGAGGTCGCAGCTGAACAGGGTGGTGGAGCCCTCGACGACCTCGCCGATGCTGGCGACGCTGGTGAGCTCAAGGTAGTAGAGCTCGGAGCAGCCGTTCGGGTCGAACTCGAAGGGGTCGGCGGGGAAGGGGTGAACCTCGTTCCAGGGGTTGCTGGAGGCCGACTCGTAGATGTACATCTCGGGGGACGAGCCCCAGCCGATGTAGTTCACGTCGTAGAAGTAGCCGACGGAGTCACAGTCGTAGGTGATGTCGCCGAGGGCCGTGGCGAGGTTGCTGCAGTCCGAGCCGCTGTCGGTGCCGAGGCTGTCACAGACCTCGCCAGAGTCACAGGTCTTGTCGCCACCATCACACGCGATGAAGCTCGCGACGGCGAGGGAAGCCAGGAAGAGTTTGTTCATTTGGGCGTCTCCGTTGTTGGGTGCCGCTTTCGGCAGTTCCTGTTTTAGCCGCACCCTGTCGTCTCCGCAAGTACCTGCAAGATCACGGACAGAGCGCGGCGTTTAACCCCCGGACTGGGCCTGACCATCCACGTCGGGGGCGGGCAGGTCATCCCAAGACTCGGGGTCGATGATCTCCTCGTCGTCGCCGTCGTCGTGCTGGGCGCTCTTGGCCTTGGCGGCGCGATCTCGGAAGATCTCGCGCTCCACCTCGACGAGCAGGGTGTCGAGGCCCTCCCGGGTGAGCGCGCTCACGAGCAGGCCGCCGCGCTCTTGCTGGAGGTCGGCCTGGGCCTCGGGGCTGAGCTGATCGGCCTTGTTAAACACGACGATCCGGGGGATCTCGTGCGCGTCGAGCTGCTTGAGCACACGATCCACCTCGCGCATGTGCACGTCTTTCTCGTCTGAGGCGGCGTCGACGACGTGGAGCAGGAGATCGGCCTCGACGACCTCCTCCAAGGTGGATCGGAACGCCTCGATGAGCTCTTTGGGCAGGCGACGGATGAACCCGACGGTGTCGGTGAGGATCACCTCACGCTCTTCTGGGAACCGCATCCGGCGCGAGGTGGGGTCGAGGGTGGCGAAGAGCTTGTCTTCAGCGTCCACCTTGGCGTTGGTCATCGTGTTGAGCAGGGTGGACTTCCCGGCGTTCGTGTAGCCGCAGATGGCGACGAGCGGCAGGTTCACACGTTTGCGGCGGTCGC
Organism: Pseudomonadota bacterium; assembly: GCA_041160755.1. Taxonomy (GTDB): domain Bacteria; phylum Myxococcota_A; class UBA796; order UBA796; family CAJQPC01; genus JADKFE01. The sequence goes on along the minus strand of JBEAVX010000297.1, from coordinate 318 downwards.
GGCGGCGCCCGCGCTGCCGGCCGAGCTCTTTGAGCTGGGCGGCGACGCGGTCGAGGCGCTCGTCGGCCCGGCGGCGGTTGATCTCGAGCTTCGTCTCGCCGGGGCCGCGCCCGCCGATGCCGCCGGTCAGCCGGCTCATGGCCGTGGGCATGATCGCCAGGCGCGGCTTGCGGTACCGAAGCTGGGCCAGCTCGACCTGGAGCTTGCCTTCGCGGGTGGTGGCGCGCTGGGCGAAGATGTCCAAGATGAGCTGGGTGCGGTCGAGCACGGCGAGCTCGGTCTCGGTGGCGATGTTGCGGAGCTGGCTCGGGCTCAGCT
>JBEAVX010000289.1:0-11331 GCA_041160755.1 Pseudomonadota bacterium | reverse complement strand
GGCCAGAGTCCCCATATACCCCCCGCGGTATCGTTCGCCCGCGTCGGCCACTCGATCTTTCGAGGTCAGCGCGAACGGACCGCCAAACACGACGGGCTCCCGCAGCGGCGGGCCGCTGGCGATGAGGAGCTGCATCCCGTTTGGGCCCGCGGTCAGGGTCAGCAGCTCACCGTCCTCGGCCCACAGCACCCCGGCGTGCGCGCCGAGGGCCGCGCCGGGCTCACCCTCACAGCGCCCGTCACCCGCGAGCACGATGGCGAAGCAGGTCCAGCCGAGCGGCGCGGGGAGGCTCAGGGTCTTGTGGGGCTCAATCGTCACGTCGAGGAGACGCACGGGGGTGAGCAGGCCCTCCAGCGGTGACCGTGTGTCGCCCAGCGAACCGGCGAGCACACGAACCCGGGCGCCGTCTTGGTGGACCACGGGGATCTGGGCTGGATCGAGGTGGAAGGCCCGGGGTGTTGAGAGCTCGTCTTTGCGGGAGAGCTTCACGAACATCTGCACGCCGTGGCAGTCTAGGCCCGTCCTCTCGGGGATCTCCTCGTGGAGCATCCCGTGGGCGGCTTGGGTCCAGTGGAGCGCGCCGGGGCCGATGCGGCTGCGGTCGCCCAAGCTGTCGCGGTTGATGAAGGCGCCTTCGGAGTCCTCAAACATGACCGTCACGGCGGAGAACCCGGCGTGGGGATGGGGCGGGAAGGTCGGCGCCGACATGTGGAACTCGTCAAACGCCAAGAACGGGTCGAGGCCCAGGCCGTCGGGGAGACGAAACGCGCGGCTACGAAACCCGGCGCCATGGGCGCGCTCGGGGCGGGCGACGACGGCGCGCACGGCGCGGGTGGAGCGGGGCTGGGCGCTCATACGACCCCCTGCTGGACGGCGTCGGCGACGGTGAGCGGCCGCAGCTCGGGGTAACGACCGTTCTCCGAGGCGCCGAGCAGCGCCTCGCCCCCGAAGACGCCCCGGGCGTACATCAAGGGCAGCCAAGCATACATGTTCTGCGGCGACTGCTGGAGCTGACGCGCGGTCTCCTCAGCCAGCTCCTCCAGAGAGCCCAGGCGCTCCAAGGTCACCGCGCCGTGGGTCGCCGCCCAGACCTCGGCGAACTCCAAGATGTTCTTGCGGTCCCCCGACACAAACAGACGCTCGGGGACGGCCCGCTCGTCGAGCGCGGCGGCGGCCGTGAACTTCGCGGTGTCCTCCCAGGTGGTCCAGTCGATGGGGGTGAGGCCGTCGCCCCAGTAGCGGATCACCCGGCGCTCGGCGTCGAGCACGCCCAAGAAGCCCATCACGAGGCGGTCCATGAAGATGCCTTGCAGCACATGCACCACCTCAAAATCGGCGGACGCCTCTTCGCGGGCGGCCTCGGCGAAGGCGCGGCGCCAGTCGGAGTTGAGGTTCGCGCCCTCGGGCAGCTTGAACAGGTCGTAGGAGAAGTCAGACGGGATGAAGCGCCGGGCGCCCGCGGCTTTGGCGGCGCGCAGGAGCTTCTGCTGCCCCTCGATGATCACGTCGGGCCCACCCTGGACGGTGGAGATGACGGAGAAGGCCCCGGCGGTGGCGGCGGCCAGCTCAGCCGGCCCGGCGCTGTGAAGGTCGAAGGGGTGCAGCTCGACGCGGTCGGAGGCGAGGTCCGCGGCGTCGGCGGGCCTACGCACCAGGGCGCGCACGGAGACGCCGGGCGTCTTGAGGAGGGACGACACGATGAGGCGGCCGAGGCGGCCGTTCGCGCCCGCGACGACGACGAGGGGGGAGGAAGATGTCGGCATGTTGGCTCCTTGTGGGGGACGACGCCAACCTCGCTCCCGGCGATGGGGTAGACAATATCTCCGAAAGAAGACAGACTGTCAGTCTGGAGATGACAATGTCCGCCGAGCTCCACGCCCCCATCGATCCCGCCGACATGCTCCTCTTCGTGGCCGTGGTCCACGAGGGCGGCTTCACCCGCGCCGCGCGCCGCCTCGGCCTCACCAAGCAGCGCCTCAGCCAGCGCATCGCCCACTTGGAGGAGGGCCTCGGGGTGCGGCTGTTGGAGCGCACGACGCGCACGGTGCGCCCCACCGAGGCGGGCCTCGCTTACTTCCAGCGCTGCCAGGCCATTCAGCGCCAGATCGACGAGGCCAACGAGGAGGCCCGGGAACGTCACGGCTCACCGGTCGGCACCCTGCGGGTCTCGGCGCCGGTGCTCTATGGGCGTCGGTTTCTGGCGCCCGTCGTCTGCGAGTTTATGGCGCGGCACCCCCAGGTGCGGGTCGAGCTGCTCTTGGCCGATCGCCAGGTGGACCTCGTCGGCGAGGGCTTCGACCTCGCGATCCGCGTCGGCCCCCTGGAGGACTCCTCGTTGACCTCGCGGGTGTTGACCACCGGGCGTGTGGTCTTCGTCGCCAGCCCGGCGCTGTTGGCGAGGCACCCGCCGCTTGTGCCCGGGGAGCTCGGCGAGCTGCCGTGTGTGGGGATGCAGCCGGTGGAGACCTGGTCGCTCAGCGGTCGGCTCGTCCGTGTGGAGCCCGCGCTGGTGGTCAATGACCTGGAGCTCGTGCTGGAGGCGGTCCTCGCGGGGCTCGGCGTCGCGCGCCTGCCGACCTTGGTCTGTGGCGCGGCGATCCGCGAGGGCCGTCTGTGTGTGGTTCATCAAGACGGCGCGGATGGCCAGCGCCCGCTGCACCTCGTCACGCCGAGCCGCAGGCTCCTTCCGGCGCGGGTTCGTGCCTTCGTGGAGCTGCTGCTCTCCCGGGCGGAGCTGCGGCTGGAGGAGGAGGGCGGCGCGGAGACGGCGGCGCAGCGATTGGTTTAGGCCATCGCGCCGATGGTTCTATCGCCAAAGCGACAGCACGCGCCCGGGCCGAGCTCTGATCGGGCCGAGCTCTGATCGGGCTGAGCGTTGGGCGACCTCCTGGCTAAGGATCACTCGCAGAAGGCGAACAAGCCGGTCATGGTGTCCGCCGTGACCTCTACGGTGTAGTCCGAGACGGGGGTGTCGCCGCGGTACCAGACGCAGGTGGCGGTTGGATCTGGCGGCGTCACGCTCACGTTGGCTGGCCCGGCCGCCACGTTGATGAAGAGGATCTGCGCGTTTGACTCTTCCTCCGTGACCGTGACGTTGCTCGGGACGACGCGCGCCGGGCTCCGCTGGTCGTTGGAGAGCGCGATAGAGTAGGGCACGTCGAGGTCCACCGTGGCGCCTCCTAGCCGTGCAGGGTTGCCCGCCTCGTCGCGGGTGTAGACCTCGATCGAGACGATGCCCTTGGTGGCGTCGTAAGGGATCCCGAGCGCCGCCGAGAGGCCGTCGCGCATGGCGGTTGGGAGCATCTGGATGTAGGTCCTGATGAGATCGTCCTGGGTGAACAGCACCAGGGCGCTGTTCATGTACCCTGGGGCGGCGCCGAGCAGGGTGAGCGTCGTGTTCTGCGGGAGCTCCAGGCTGGCGTACCCGTCAGCGTCGGTGGCCACGCTCTCGCCGTCGTGGGTCACGGTCGTATCGGGCATAAAGCTGCCCGTGGACATGTCGAACATTCCGACATACGCGCTGACCGTGTCGCCGCTCGCGGAGTCGCTGCTGTCATCGGAGTCGCTGCTGTCATCGGAGTCAACGCCGTCATCGGAGTCAACGCTGTCGGTGACCGTGTCAGCGGTGTCGGTGGCGCCTTTGTCGGCGCAGGCGGCGAGGGTGGACGACAGGAGGACGAGGGTGAGGGGGATCTTGGACATGACACACTCCTCTTGGTGGGGGTCTTGGAGTTTCGCTCTGCGGGGCTGGACGAGCTCAGCGCCGTCTGGAGGCAGTATTCATCGTGGGCGGAGGGCCGTCTGTAGAGAAAGCTGGAGGCCCTCAAGATGGGCCCCGCTCAGGTCTCCCGGCTCAAGCGCCCGGCGCGGAGGGCGCAGAGCGTCACCTCGCCGGTGAGGCCACGCGCTAGAGCGCAGCGGCGATGATGGCGACGTTCGTGCCTTACAACCTGGGACACGCCGGAGCTGAGAACGACCTGGCGCACTGTGCTCGATCGCCGCGCAGCCCTCTGGAGGAGGTCGTCTTCCCACACGGGTCGTACCACAGCCGGGTAGACGGCGATGTGCTGCTCAGCGACGGCGAGCTTGTGGCCAGCGCCGTGCCCGGCGCCGAGCTGTGCGCGATGGATGGAGGTCGGCGGCGGGCTGGGGAGGGTCGTCCTGCGCTAGCGAGTCAGAGGTGGAGCGCGCCCGCGCGGAGCCAAGCGGACGCCTTCACCCTCCTCTCTGTGGCCCAAGCCTCGTCGTGATCCCGGCCCGCCCCGCGCGAGGGGGCCTGAGAGGGCGCACGCCATGCTACGATGCGGACATGCTCCTGCTCATCGTCGCCGCGTGTACCGGCCAGCCAGCGACCAAAGACAGCCTGGCGCTCACCGACAGTGAGACGCCGCCTAGGGAGAGTGAGACGGCGCTCGACACCGAGCTCCCGGCGGGCCCGGGCTCGGTCCGCATCAACGAGGTCGTGAGCGCCAACCGTGGCAGCCTCAACGACGCCGACGGCGACTCGCCCGACTGGATCGAGCTGTACAACGACTCCGACGAGGCCGTGTCCCTGGCGGGCTGGGGCCTGTCTGATGACCCGGACGACCCCTTCGCCTGGACCTTCCCGGACACCACCCTCGCCGCGCGGGGGTTCCTCGTGGTCTTCGCGTCCGGCAAAGACACGTCCGGTCCCGCGGGTGAGCTGCACACCGACTTCAAGCTGAGCGCTGAGGGCGAGCTGCTCTCCCTCACGAGGGGGGACGGCGTCCCGTCCGACACCTTGAACATCCCCGCCCTCGACGACGACCAGAGCTACGGCCTCGATGAGCCCGTCACCACCGCGTCGCTGCTCGGGCCCGGCAGCGCCGCGCGGGCCATCGGTGAGCCCGACGGCGACTGGACGCTGGTCTCCTACGAGGACTCGGCGTGGACCGCCGTGACCCTCCCGGTCGGCTTCGACGGCACGGTCTCCGGCGGCTCACCCGGCGAGGTCGCCAACGGCGCGTCCGCGACCCAGTCCACGGACGGCTACGGCTTCTTCGGGTCTGCGGCCGTGGATGGTGACCCGAGCACCTTCACCCACACCGCCGACGCGGACCTGCTGCCGTGGTGGCAGGTGAACCTCGGCGCCAACTACGCCATCACCCGCGTCGAGCTGGTCAACCGCTTCGACTGCTGCGCCGAGCGCCTGTACAACGTCGTCATCTCCGTGCTCGACGCCGAAGGGGAGCCGGTGTGGGCCTCGGAGCTCCTCAACCCCACCCTGGAGGGTGAGATCCCGACCTCGCCGGGCAGGGTCCTCGCCGTGGACCTCTCCGCGTATGGCGCGAGCGTCCGGGTGGACAAGACCGCGGTGAACGGCGCCGGCTCCAGCGAGTGGCTCAGCCTCGCTGAAGTGGCCGTGACCGGGACCTTGGCGTCGCCCTACGCGGGCACGATCCGCTCGGACGTCGGCGGCTTGATGACCGGGACTCGCCTCGGTGTACGCGCCGGGTTCACCCTCGCGGCGGCCCCGACACGTCTGGTTCTCGACATCGCCTACGACGACGGCTTCACGGCCTGGCTCGACGGCGAGCCCTTCGCGGCCGGGAACGCCGGCGCGCCCATCGCCCACGACGGGACGACCGCCGAGGCCAGCTTCGGGCCTGGCGCGGCGCTGGGCGCGGGCGCCCACACCCTGGCGCTCCTCGGGGAGAACGTCAGCGCGGACGACGACGACCTCCTGCTCGACCCCACGCTCACCGCCGAGTGGTTCACCGGGAGACCCCGCGTATTTCAGCGTGCCGACGCCGGGCGCGCCCAACGGCGCCGGGTCCGCGGGCTCAAACGAAACGCCCACCTTCGTCCCGCCGCGCGGCTTCTTGGACAGCGCCCAGGACGTGGTCATCACCTGCCCCAGCGCGGGCGCCACCTTGCTCACCACCACCACCGGGGCCAGCCCAACCCCGGACAACGCGATGGTCACGCCCGCGGCAAACCCGGAGTCCTTCGCGACCCTGACGGTGCCGATCTCCACCACCGCCACGCTGCGCGCGCTCTGTACCCGGGACGGCTGGGCGGACAGCGCGGTGGCCACCCACACCTACCTGTTCCTCGCCGACGTGGTGCGGCAGCCGGCGGCGCCGGCGGGTTTTCCCGAGGTCTGGTCGAGCCAACAGGAGGGCGTCTGGCGCGCCGACTACGAGATGGACCCGGAGGTGGTGAACGACCCGGCGACCCAGCGGGAGCTTCTGGAGGGGCTGCGGGAGATCCCGACGCTCTCCATCGTGACCGACGTCGATGATCTCTTCGGCGATGACGGGATCTACAGCAACAGCGCCAGCCGCGGCGAGATGTGGGAGCGGAGGGTGTCGCTGGAGCTGATCCTCCCCGACGGCACAACCGGCTTCGCCGAGGACGCGAGCCTGCAGATCCACGGCTATGGCTGGCGTTACCACAGCAGCACGCTCAAACACTCGTTCCGCATCTCGTTCCAAGCGGAGTATGGCGCGAGCAAGCTCGACTACCCGTGGTTCGCTGATGCCCCGGTGGACCGTTTCGACAGCATCGTCCTGCGGGCCGGTGGCTCAAAGACCTGGCTCGACTTCCGTGATCCTTCGGCCGCCCAATATCTCCACGACGCGTTCGCCCGGGACACCGCCCGGGACATGGGCGTCATCGACGGCCACGCCACCTACGTGCACCTGTACCTCAATGGCCTCTATTGGGGCCTCTACATGCCCGTGGAGCGGCCCGACGCCGGCTTCGCTGAAGAGTATTACGGCGGTGACGACGCCGACTACGACGCGATCAACCGCCGCACCACGACGAACGAGGCCATCGACGGCGACCTTGAGGCCTACTACACCATGCTGGCCCTGGCGGACGCGGATCTGTCCGATGACGCCAACGTCGCCGCGCTGGAACAGTACCTCGACATCGACGGGCTCATCGACTGGATGCTGATCCACCAGTACATGTCCAACTACGATGGTCCGTGCTGCGCCGAGGGGAACAACCAGCGGGGCATCCGCAGGCGTGAGGAGGGCGCCCAGTACCACTTCTACGTGTGGGACATGGAGTACTCGCTGTGGACGTCCGACGTCAACGTCAACGTCGAGATCGACGTCGCCGGGCATGCCTCCCACGTCTACGCCCGCCTGCGGGACAACGCGGCGTTTCGGGCGCGATACGCCGCGCGCGCGCGAGAGCTGCTCACGGGCGACGGCGCACTCACCCCCGACGCGACGGCGGCCCGCTACGAGGCGCGCGCCGATGAGATCTACTCGGCGCTGCTCGCCGAGAGCGCCCGGTGGGGGGACACCTACCGGACCGTGCCCTACACCCGCGACGTCGAGTGGCAGACGGAGTACGACCGGCTGATGCGGGACTACTTCCCCCATCGCACGCAGAGCTTGATTGACCAGCTCACGGCCGCCGGGCTGTACACCCCCTGAGCGGAGGGCGGCGCGGCGGTGTCCTCTCGATACAGCTCCATCTCCATCAAATGTTTGCCGAAGGACTCCATGGTTAAGAACCGTGCGCCGGCTAGGTAGAACTGGTCCTCCAGCGCGCGCATATCGTCCTCCAGCTCCGCCGCCGACAGCGCTCCCTCATAACGATATCGCCAATGCTTCTTTAGCGCGTCGAGATCGAAGGGCTCCTTGCCCGGGATGCTCTGGGCGGCCTGTTTTGCGAGCGCACACTTCAGGGCGTTCTCTTGTTTGACCCGCTGCAGCAGCAGCTCGGCGCGCTCGTGATCGCTCATGGGCTCGACCTGTGGTTCGGTTCCGCACATCTTACCCATGGATCGGGCTGGATGTGTGTTGAACGGCCCGGCGCTCCCCTTTAGGTCTCCCGGCTCAACAGCCCGGCGCGAAAGGCGTAGAGCATCACCTCGCCGTTGGTCTGTACGCCGAGCTTCTCGCGGATGCGCGCGAGGTGGTTCGACGCGGTGGAGGCCTGAATCTCCAGCTCGTCGGCGATGTCGGCGACGTTCATGCCCCTCAGCAAGAGCTGAAACACGGCCACCTCCCGGGAGCTGAGGCGCTCGTGCGGCGCGGTCTGTGTCGTTTCGGGGTTCAGCGCCGAGAGCTCACGCAGGGTCGGGGTGAGGTACCTCTTGCCGCTGGCGACGGTCTGGATGGCGCGGAGCAGCTCATCGGCGCCTTGGTCTTTGGAGAGGTAACCGGCGGCCCCGGCGTCCAAGAGGTGCAGGCTGAGGCGGTCTTCAGGCTGCACGCTGTAGATCAAGATGCGCACGGTCGGGTGGCGCTCGACGACGGCCCGGACGAGCTCCATGCCGCGCAGGTAGGGCAGGCTCAGGTCGAGCACGAGCACGTCGAGGGGCTGGGCCGCGAGCTTCGTGAGGAGCTCGGCGCCGTCTTCAGCCTCCAGGACGAGCTTGAGGTGGGCTTGGGCCTCAAACACCCGGCGCAGGCCGCTGCGGATGAGCGGGTGATCATCGGCGACGCCGACACGGATCATGGGGACTCCAGGGGCAAACGCACACGAAGGCGCGTGCCGTCGTCGCGGGACCAGCTCGCCTCGCCGCCGACCTCCGCGGCGCGCTCGCGGATGTTGTTCAGGCCGTGGCCGTCGCCCTCGGCCTCCGTGATGCCGACGCCGTCGTCGATCACCTCCAGGATGAGCCAGCCGCCCTGGGCGCGCAGGCGCAGGAGGAGCTCCTTGGCGTGGGCGTGGCGCAGGACGTTGTGAATGGCCTCCTGCGCGATGTGGAAGACCACGACGCTGAGCGCTGAGGGCAGGGGGTCGGGGAGCGGGCCGAGGTCGAGCCCGGCGCGGATGCCCCAGCGCCGCTCGGTGTCGCTCAAGAGCGTGCGGAGGCCCTCCACAAGCCCCTGCTCGTCGAGCAGCCGGGGGCGAAGGGCCTGGAGCACGCCGCGCAGGCTGAGCTGCACCCGGCCCACCAGGCCCTCCAGCTCCAAGAACAGCTCCCGCGTAGGCTCCTCGTGGGTCTGGTGCTGGCCGTGACCGGCGAGCAGGCGCAGGGTGCTCAGCTCTTGGCCCAGGCCGTCGTGCAGATCCCGGGCGATCTTCCGCTTCTGCTCGGCCCCGGCCTCCTGGGCGCGGCGGTGGAGCAGGCGCAGCTCGGCGGTCTGCTCGTCCACACGCTCCTCCAGGCGCGCGGTCAGCTCGGCGAGGTGCGCGCGCTGCTCATCGAGGCGGAGCTGGGTCAAGAAGTTGGTGCGCACCAAGAGGTAGACCGCGTGGCCCAAGGCCGCGGCCATGAGGCTCGTGAACACGAGGTAGGAGAGCGCGGCTTGGGTCTCGGAGGACGCCAAGGTGTCGCCCGGCGCCAACAAGAAGCCCGTCGCCGCCGCGCCGCCGATGAGCAGCGCGGAGAGCACACGCTCGGTCAGCGGCGACAAGAAGGCGACGGAGAACAGCGGGGCGATGTAAAAATAGGCCAACCAGAAGGGATCGCTCTGGCCTGCGCGGGCCACGTTGTAGGTGGCGAGCGCGCTCGTGAGGACGGCGACGGCCACGGTGAAGACCAATGCGTGCGCGCGGGCGACGGCGAGGCGGGGCAAGACGAGGCAGCACAAGGTCAAGAACGAGGCCGTGGCGAGCCGCGCCTCACCCATGATCGTGCGCTGCCGAAGGTCGGTGTAGATCAAGAGGTCGAGCGGCCACCACAGGACCAAGGCGCCGACGATGCCCGCCCCGACGAAGGGCCCGTACCACATCATCGTCGCGCCACACCAGGCCTCAAACTGCGCCCGCTCTCGGTCGTCCCGGGGCGCCTCGGTGATCGAGGTGCGTCCGTAGACAGAGGGCGGGGTCTGCTCGGCCACGAGGGCGCTCCAGATGCGGTCGTTCATGGGTGCGGGGCGCTCATGAGGGTCGCACAGGTGGTGGCGCTTGGGAAGCCATCGTCAGTAGCAGATGACGTACAGGCTGTTCAGCGCGTCGGCCTCGATGGTCGGCCTCCACTCGTCCACCCGCGTCTCGTCGCGGTACCAGGTGCAGTACTCCACGCCCTCGGGCGCGGTCACGGTGACGCCGATCTCCCCAGCCACCACGTTGATGAAGGTGATCTGCGCCCGAGACTGGGCTTCTGACACGGTGGTGTTGGAGGGCACGAGGCCCCCCGGCGCGCGCAGGTCGCTGGTGAGCGCGACGTCATGGGGGGCGTCGATCTCGATCTTCACGCCGCCAAGCGCGGTGGCCTGGCCGCTCTCGTCGCGCAAGTAGGCGCGGATCATGAGCATCGCCTTCGTCTCGTCATAGGGAAGGCCCAGCGCCGCGGAGATCCCGTCGCGGGTGTTGAGGTCGAGCATCGGGGGGAAGAGGTACATGTCGACGTCTTCAGAGAAGCCCTGCATGACGCCGTCCATGAAGCCGGCGGCCGAGGCCCGCGCGCTGAGCAGGGTGCTCTGCGGGGCGGTGCCGCTGAACGTGCCGTCGGCGTTCCGGGTGAGGGCCTCGCCCTGGAGGCTGGCCGTGGCCCCGGAGAGGTCGGCGCCGCCGACGACGTCGTCGAGCTCAACGGTGAGGTTGATCATCGCCGGGGCGGCGGTCTCCTCGGTGTCGGCGGTGTCCACCGCGCCTTTGTCGGCGCAGGCGGTGAAGGCGGTGAGCGCGGTGAGCGCGGCGATCAGGGAACGGGACATGAGGTACTCCTCTTGGTGATCGGTGATGAGGCTCGTCTGTGTTCAGTGTTCATCAAACGGACGCGGTCGTCTGTAGAGAAAGCTGGAGCCGCGCTTAGTGGCTCTGCCACTCCACGTCGTCGTGGACGAGGGTGAACGTCACGTCGCCGCGGGCTCGCAGGGTGTACTCGCCGAGATCGGGATTCACACAGTCGCCGTCGTACTCGTCGGAGCCGCCGGTCCCGGCGATGACGGCGAGCTCCCAGGTGCCGGGAGGGAGCCAGCCCCGGGCGCAGCCGTAGTTCTCCAGCGGCCAGGTGCAGGCCCACTCGTCGTCGCCGAGGACCACGGCCTCCGCCAAGCTCTGGCCCTCCTCTTTGACGTAGACGATGTGCTCAAAGCCCGTGGCCTCAGAGATGTTGTCGCTCTCGATGGTCGCCACCGCGCCGCTCACGGTGACCCGCCAGACGTCCACGCGGTTGGTCAGCATGTCGGGGTCGGGGGTGCAGGGCGCGAGGTCCTCGGTGATGGAGGTCTCCCCGCAGCTCGCCTCGCAGGCCGGGTCCATACAGTCGGCGGTGAGGTCCAGGTCGTTGTCGTAGCCGTCGCCGCAGACCTCGGCCTCCTCGTCGAGGCTCCCGCCGATGGCCAGCGCCATGCGGTCCACGACCTGGTGGATGGAGGTGTCATCGTGGAGCGAGGCCACGCTCTGGTGCACGACGCGGAGCCCAGGATCGACGAGGTTGATCTGGGG
>JBEAVX010000278.1:0-3256 GCA_041160755.1 Pseudomonadota bacterium | reverse complement strand
GCGGCCCAGGCCGAGCGTGAGGACGGCGGCGTGGCCTTCTCTCTGCGCGTCGGCGATCGGGAGGTAGACGCCGTTCGTTATGGCCCCGAGGAGTCAGAGGTCGCCATCGTGCTCTCTCACGCCGGCGTCTTCGGCGGTCGGATGATGCGCCTTGGCCCCTTCGGCCTGCGCCCGCAGGATCTGCCCGGCGTCACGATCTGGGCCTGGGATCGCCGCGGCACGGGCCGCCGCCGGGGCGAGACCTTCTTGGCCCCCGGCAACCCCCAGCACGTCGAGGAGGCCGAGGCGCTGTTTACCCTCGCCGCCAAGGGCGCCCGGCGGGTGGGCTGGTTGACCTTCTCCGGCGGCCTCGTCGCGCCCCTGCTCGCGCTCAAGACGACAGCCCCCGCGTTCTTTGTCGACGGCGAGGGCCCGTCCGACCGCCGCTCGATGAGCCCAGGCCGCCCCCAAGGCCTCTTGAGCGACCCCCTGGGCGCCGAGCTTCGCCACCTGAGCCCGGAGGACGACGCCGCGTGGGCGTTCCGCGAGCCCTACCGCCTCGTCGGGGCCCTACGCTGCCCGTACCACCGCCTCCAGGCGGCCTGGGATCACGCCCACGGGCCGATGGCGCTCCACGCCCGGGTGATGATGGAGCACGCCCCGGCGGGCGCCAAGCTCAACGGCGCGCTTTGGGACGGCACCTTACGCCTGTGGCCCGGCCGCCTGCATGAGCACGGCGAGCGGGTGCGCAAGATCCTGCTATCGTTGGCCCAGAGTGAACGTTGCGCGATCGACGTGGAGCGACAGGATGAGCGTGGCCACCGCTGAGCTAGACGGCGCCCTCGCGGCGCTGCGCAGAGACGAGGTCAACGTCGCCTTGCCGGGCTTGGCCTTGGCCTACGCCCTGCTCGTGGCGCTCTTCCTGAGCCCGGCCTTCGTGCAGGCCCCCTGGATCTTCGCGCTCATCTGGGTGCCCTTGGGCATCCTGCAGTACCGGGTGGTGATCAGCGGGCATGAGGCGGTCCACAAGACCTTGTGTTTCCCGCTGTGGCTCAACGAGCTCCTCGGCGTGTTCGGCCAGGCCCTCGTCGGCGTGAACTTCGCGGCGTATCGGCTCCAGCACCTCGACCACCACCGCGCCCGCACCCTAGAGGAGGACCCAGACGGCCACATCTACGGCGGGATCATCAAGACCCCCCGAGGCGCGCGGCGCATCGCCGTGTGGACCTTGGGCACCCTGGTCGAGATCCTCGTGAAGATCCGCCAGAAGGGCACCGGGGGCTACGGCACCCTGCGGGATCAGCGGCCTGACGAGGTGCGCCAGCGCCGGATGCACACCCTCTACGTCATCCTCGCCCAGCTCACGATCATGGCCAGCGCGGCGTGGGTGCTCTCCCAGAACCTCGGCGTGGCCCTGATGCCTTCGTCCTTCGCCTTCGCCCCGCTCGCCCAGACCGCAGCGCTCCTCGTCGGCGGCTACGCGCTCCTGTGGACGGGGCCCCTGTTCACCGTGGCGGTCTTCCTCAACCGCAGCCGCATCCTCATCGAGCACGGCCTGGCGCTCCTGATCAACGACGAGACGCCCGGCGCGATCTCCGGCCCCCGCATCCCCACCGTAGACATCGTGCCCAACGTGATCGAGCGGGTGATCTTCTCGCCTTTCCTGTTCAACTACCACTGCTGCCACCACCTCTATATGACCGTGCCCCACTACAACCTCCCGAAGGTGCGGGAGCTGTGCCGGGCGCACGGCGTGAAGGGTTACCACGAGGTGCAAGGCAGCTACCTCAGCGCGCTGAGGCGGGCGATGTCGGCGTAATCCCGACGTCTGGCCGCCTGGCGGATCATCTTCCTGACCGATCACGCGCGGATCCATGCGAGGATCCGCGCCGATTCGACCCCGGCGAGTTACCCCTCGTCTCCCTGTTCTCGCGTCACCAGGTGAATCATGTCCACCGCGCTGCTCTTCCTGCTGGCCGCTTGTGGCGGCCCTCCCGAGGTCAAGGTTCAGGTCCAGGACATCTGGTCCAAGCCCATTGAGGGCGCCACGGTGTACCGCGAGGGCCAGCTCGACCGCTACACCACCGACTCCAGCGGCAACGCGACGGTGGTGGCCGAGGTCGGCGAGATCTTCGTGCTCGCCGGAAAAGACGGCTACATCAAGGAGCTCTCCCGCTTCGAGATCGTCGAAGACCAAGACGACATCCCGATGGTCACCTTGAAGCTCTACCCCGAGCCTGAAGAGGTCGGCTTCTTCGCCGTGGGCAACAAGGGCCCGTACATGAAGCTCGAGCCCGCGGTCATCAAGGCCGTCGGCACCGAGATGACGAACGTGCACGGCCTGCAAGACTCCCCGAAGGTGAACATCCCGCTCAACCAGGGCCCGGTGCGGGTGGTGTTCAACACCAAGCTCTCCAAAGAGGAGATCTCCCGCCAGAACCTGCGCCTCTCGAAGCTGCGCTTCGTCGAGTCCACCGAGATGACCGGCCTCCTCGGCCCGGTGTCCGTGGGCTTGAACCTCTGGGTGGCCGACGCCGACGTAGACTTTGAGGTAGACCGCCTTCAGTCCAAAGACGACTACCTCATCACCTTCACCTTGCCCAAAGAGGAGGGCGTCTACGCCTTCCACGCCCAGGGCATCTTGGATCCGTCCAAGTCCGCTGAGCTCGACAAGCTGCCTGACGAGCTCAAGGTCGCGTGGAGCTTCAAGGCCAAGTAGGCCCTGGCGCTCAGAAGTCGGCCTCGGGCATCGCGCTCTCGGCGCCTGACTCGGCGCGGAACTGCGTACGTTTGCCCGACTCCTCGTTCATCAGCGACGCCGGGGAGACGGCCAGGGCGAGCACTCGGCCCGTGCCGTTCGTGGTGCGGTAACCCCGCTCCATGGCCATGACGCCCATGTCTTCGCCGACGGCGGGCTTGAGCTGGGCTTGAAGCCGCTGGACGACGCTCTCCGAACGATCGGCCTCGTCAGGCATCTCGACGAAGGCGATGCAGGGGAACTCGCCGCAGTCGAGCTCGATGAGCCGCATGTCGTCGTCGAGGGAGGCCTGCACGGACCGCCCGAAGCTGGGCTCACGCAAGGCGTCGGGGGCGTCCTTGGGCCAGGGCTGCTCCGCCCCCTCGGCGGCGCGGAGCTGGCCGCGCAGCACGTCGTTCTCAAACCGCAGGCGGGCCAGCTCCGCGCCGCCGAGGGGGCGGAGCAGCCCTGGCCCAAGGACGCCCCCGACGCCTTGCGTGAGCCCAGCTTCGGGCGGTCCGTGCAGGCGTCCCTCGACGA
>JBEAVX010000230.1:0-4953 GCA_041160755.1 Pseudomonadota bacterium | reverse complement strand
TTCCCGATGAGCACCCGCCTCGTCGGCGTCGAGGTGTTTAAGGGCCCCGCCGCCACCCGCTTCGGCCCCCAGACCGTCGGCGGCGCGATCAACCTGCTCACCCGGCGCGTGCCCGTCGGCCTTGACTACGGCCTCGACCTCGCGGGCGGCCAGTACCGCTCCGGAAAAGCCGCCGGATACCTCGGCTTTGGGAGTGAGCGCGCGGGGCTGCTCATCGACGCCGCCCAGCTCTCGACCGCCGGGTTTAAGGAGCTCGACGGCGGCGGGCCGACGGGCTTTCAGCGCGGCGAGATGATGGTGAAGGGCCGCCTAAGACTCGGCGCTGAAGGTGTGCTGGAGCTCAAGCTCGGCCTCTCCGACGAGACGTCACACGAGACCTACCTCGGCCTCTCCGCCTCGGACTACGCCGAGGATCCCCTGCGCCGCTACGCCGCCAGCGCGAACGACCTCATGCGCTGGACCCGCACCCAAGCCGAGCTCTCCTGGTCCGCGCCGCTCGGCGAGCAGGTGGCCACCCGCACGGTCCTCTACCACCACTACCTCACCCGAACCTGGACCCGCCTCGACCGCTTCAACGAGGGCCCCGACCTCCACGATCTGCTCCAGACCGACCCCTCCAGCGGCCAAGGCGCGCTCTACCTGTCGATCCTGCAAGGAGAAGAAGACAGCGCGAGCCTCGACGAGGCCCTGGCGTTGGCGACGAACGACCGCCGCTTTCACAGCGCTGGGCTGCAGTCCACGGCGCGCTGGTCCGTCGGCGGCGAGACGATCAGCTCCGATCTAGAGGTCGGCCTGCGGCTGCACATCGACAGCGTCGCCCGCGTGCACACCCAAGACCTGTGGATGATGACCGACGGCGCCCTGGTGCGCGCAGACGCCCCCACGACGACCACGCTCGACTCCGACGCCTGGGCCCAGGCCCTCGCCGCCCATGTGCACGAGGACCTACGCATCGGCGAGGTGCACGTCTTGCCCGGCCTCCGCGCCGAGCTCATCCGCAGCCAGCGCGTGGACGTCGGCGCCGAGGTGCTCGACCCGCGCCTCGCCGGGATCCTCCTGCCCGGCGTCGGCGCCTTGGCCCCCCTCGGCCCCTGGCTCGACGTCTTCGCCGGGAGCACCCGGGGCTTCTCTCCGGCGTCGCCCGGCGATCCCGTCGAGGTGAAGCCCGAGACGGCCTGGTCCAATGAGCTCGGCCTTCGCCACCACCAAGGCGAACGCCACGCCGAGCTCGTCGGCTTCTTCAACGCCTACCAGAACCTCACCGGCCAATGCACGCTGTCCGGCGGCTGCCTCGGCGACGACATCGACCGCCAGTTCAACGGCGGCGCCGCCTGGATCTCCGGCGTAGAGCTCGTCGCCGGGAGCGCCATGCTCCTCCCCGATGGCTCAGAGCTCTCGGGCCAGGCCACCTACAGCTACACCCGCGCCCGGTTCCAGACCGGCTTCGTCTCCGGCTTCCCCCAGTTCGGCGACGTGTCCCCCGGCGACAGCCTGCCCTACGTGCCCGAGCACCAGGCCAGCGCGCGGCTCGTCTGGAGCCATCGTGTCGTCGATGTGGGTGTCGGCGGCAGCTTCCGCAGCGGCATGTTGGACCAAGCCGGGACCTACCCCATCTCTGAAGCCGACATCCCGCCTTTGTTCCTCCTCGACGCCTCGGTGAGCGCCCAGGCCACGGATCGCCTGCGGGTGTACGCCACGGGCACGAACCTCACGCGCTCCGACGCCTTGGTCTCCTGGCGCCCCTTCGGCGCGCGGCCCACGGCGCCGATGACGATCATGGTCGGCCTCAAGGTGGGACCGCCGGAACCCAAGGATGAGGCCGCTGTCTCCTTCGGGGCACCCTGAGCCACCGGCTCAACGCCCCGGAGACACCGATGCGCCTTCTCATCCTCACGTTTGTCCTCGCGCCGTCGATCACCCTCGCCCAAGAGTCCACCCCAGAGGTCGCGGCGCCGGGCTTCCAGTACGCGGAGCGCACCGTGGTCGAGTTCGACCAGGCGCTGGAGCTTGAGGGAGAGCTGGTGCGCCCCACGGGGCAGACGGTCTTGGAGCGCCGCAGCGCCAACTTCGCGCCGATGATCCGCCTTCGCGCCGACTTCGACGCCGAGCTCGCCGACTCCACGCGGCAGATTCAGTGATCGTGAAGATCCTGGAACCCGATCTCAGGCGCGTGGTCGAAGCGCGGGTGTCCCCCTGCGCCCGCCACACACACGCCCCCTGTGCGCCCAGCGCACACGCCGCCCGAAGCGGCCTTGACGTGCTCGTGACGGATCCGCGCTTGCCCAGCGCGCAAAGATCAGGCAAGCATATGGGTCTCTGCTCTTCGCTGCGGGTTGATTCAGGGCCCCTCCTGATCACCCCAAAGGCCGCCTGCGCGAAACTTCACGCCAAAGCGTTGCAAAGCCTCCCTGCGCGGCCCCAAAGCCGACTATAATCTCCCCCCTGCCGTCGGAACCTCCTCACCTCAAGAGGCACACCATGAACGTCCGTCGCCTGATGACGCCCTTCGCCGCCCTCACCGTGGGCCTGCTCTTCGCCACCCCGGCCCTCGCCCAGGACGAAGAAGCCGAAGGAGACCGCAAGGTCTCCTACAAGGCCCGCACCGAGATCGACTTCGAAGGCGTCGATGTCTCCGGCGAGCTCGTGAAGCCGAACGGCGCGCTCCTCCTCGACCGCAAGCGGGCCAACTTCAACCCGCTGATCAAGATCCGTCAGGACTTCAACGAAGAGATGGATCAGTCGGTCAACCAGATCAAGTAGCGGCGTCGCCTCGGCGCGCCTCCCTGCACACGTTTCTCGCGCGGCCCCCGTCGCGCAATGAGGGATCCTATGGCGGACACTCCTGTGTTGACCTTTGAGGTCTTCCGCGGCAACCAGCTCATTCAACGCCAGGAGCTCTCCGCGGAGAGCGTGACGATCGGCAAAGGCCCCGCCGCGATGCTGCGCATCGAGGACGACGCCTTGGCGGATCTCCAGGCGGTCATCAACATCAACGACGACGGCACCGTCCAGCT
Source organism: Pseudomonadota bacterium (assembly GCA_041160755.1). Classification (GTDB taxonomy): domain Bacteria; phylum Myxococcota_A; class UBA796; order UBA796; family CAJQPC01; genus JADKFE01. Next base: position 1,939 of record JBEAVX010000230.1, on the reverse strand, counting down.
CCTCGACCTCGTGGGTGAAGGCACCCTGGTCAACGGCGCGCCGATGGTGAACGCCGAGCTCCGGAACGGCGACTCCGTCGAGATCGGCGCCATCCGCGTCGTGATCGGCATCCCCAACGCCGAGGCCTTCGCGGATGAGGAGGCCACCCAGATCGGCCGCGCCGACAAGGCCGAGGGCGTGAACGACGAGGTCACCGAGCACACGGCGCCGGGCCTGCCCGCGGACGTGGCCGCCGCCGGTGCCGCCGCCGCCGCAGGGGAGGCCGCCGCCGAGGACACTGAAGACGTCATGGCGTTCGTCATGCGCTCAGGCACCTCCCAGTCCGATCTCGGCCACGACCGCGCCCAGCCCCCGGTGCTGGAGGTCGTCGAGATCTACTCCGACATCGTGCTCGACGTGAAGCACTACGCCAAGGGCTCCAAGCCGGTCACCATCGGCTCGTCCACGGGCTTCCGCTGGCGCCTCGCGGGCTCTCCCATCGCTTGGGTGCCGCCGTGGTTCTCGAAGGTCGCCCCGCTCTTGGCCCCCACGATCTCCGAGGCCTCGGAGGAGTGGCGCACCGAGTTCTACGTCCCCAACGAGAACCTGCCCAACGACGAGTTTGAGCTCTTCACCTGGGAAGGCGGCTCTTGGTACGCCAACGTCTCCGCCAAGTGGGACGGCTTCGTCGACATCGGCGAGACCCGCCACACCCTGCAAGAGATGCGCGAGAAGGGCAAAGCCACGGCGTCTGGCGCGGGCATGTGGAAGGTGGAGGTCGCTGAGAACACCCGCCTGATGGTGGACATCGGCAACGTCGTCTTCTTCGCCCAGGTCGTGCCGGCCGCCAAGAAGATCGTCTCCAAGCTCACCGATGACCTCGACTACCCCTTCTTGGGCTTCTTCTCCTTCGCGTTCTTCTTGGGCCTGATGTTCGGCATCTACGTCCTCAACGCGCCCCCGCGGCCCGAGAGCGACGTGATCGAGCTGCCCGACCGCTTCGTGGAGCTGCTCCTGGAGCAGCCCCCCGAGCCCCCGCCGGACGTCAAGAAGCCCGACCAGAACCCCGACGCGGGCGAAGGCGCCAAGGCCAAGCGCGAAGAGGGCAAGGTCGGCAAAAAAGACGCCAAGATGGAGCGGGCCAAGGGCGACAAGGTCGAGATGAACAAGCAGCAGGTCGACCGTGAGATCGCGGAGAACGCCGGCGTGCTCGGCGCGATGCGTGACGGCGGCGAGATGGACGGCGTGTTCGGCACCTCCGGCCTGAACTCCAACATCACCGGCGGCGTCGGCGGCCTCATCGGCGCCAAGGGCACGCAGATCGGCTCCGGCGGTCTCGGCTCTCGTGGCTCAGGCCTCGGCGGCGGCGGCACGGCGGACGGCCTCGGCGGTCTCGGCACCAAGGGCCGCGGCTCAGGCGCCTCGGGCTACGGCGAGGGCGGCGGCAACTTCGGCCAGAAGTCTGAGGGTGGTATCTCCCGCATCGGCGGCGATCCCATCATCCTCGGCGCGCTCGACAAGGCCCTCATCGATGAGGTCATCAAGCGCAACATGAACCAGATCCGGTACTGCTACCAGCGCGAGCTGACCAAGAACCCGGAGCTGGGCGGCAAGATCGTCGTGAAGTTCGTCATCGCGAAGGACGGCACGGTGTCCTCGGCCACCACGAAGTCCACCACGATGGGCAGCCCCGCCGTCGAGGACTGCATCAACGGCCGCTTCTTGCGCTTCAAGTTCCCCGAGCCCAAGGGCGGCGGCATCGTCATCGTGTCGTACCCCTTCATCTTCTCCCCGGGCTAAACCCTGGTGTGAGGTCAAAGGCCCCGGTCAGCGTCGCTGGCCGGGGCTTTTTGTTGATGAACCCCGGCCTTGACGCTTTGCAGCGGCGATCCTCTTGATGTCGCGCGCTGGTGAAATCGCCGCGGCCATCTACCCACCCCCCCAAGACCTGTGTTAATC
>JBEAVX010000222.1:0-10588 GCA_041160755.1 Pseudomonadota bacterium | reverse complement strand
CGACAACGGCGACGCGGGTGCGGACCGGAGAGCGCGCGCCGACCGGCGGCGGCACCGTCGGCTCTGAGGCGCGACCGGAGAGCGCCGGGGCGACGTTGGGCGAGGACGGGCCCTCGTCGCCGCCGTCCAAGGCGTTCACGAGGCTCTCCGCGGTGAGCCGACGCGGCACCGTGGGCCGGGCGCCGCTCGACGCCGAGGCCAAGGGCGGGAAGCTCACGGCGAACAGGCAGTTCCCGACGAGCAGGTCGTCGCCGTTGCGCAGGGGGATCGTCGTCGCGCCGGTGGGGCTCTGCGCGGGCTGCAAAGAGAGCGCCTCGCCGTTTCGCCGCACGTAGGTGAAGCAGTGCCGGGCGATGGACTTGAGCGTCGGCTCCTCTTGGATGTCGATCTCGACGTGCTCCGAGGCCACCATGATCGAGTCGGTGTAGAACCGGCTCTTGGGGATGTCGCCAGACCGCGCCCGGATGGTGTTGCCCGCGACGGCGGACTCCAACCACACGATGTTGTCGTTCTGGGGCTCGTCGGGGAGCTGCACCTTACACCGGCGGTCGCGCCCGACGCGGTAGGTGCCGCCGAAGACCATGTGGGTGGAGGACGCCGGGCGGAGGATCTCGCCCAGGTAAGGCCAGCCGTCCACCTTCACCTTGGAGAGATCGTTGTACTCCAGCACGTGGGGGCCGACGCGCAAGACGGCGTGGTCGCCCAAGGCCAAGGGGGTGTTCAGCGTCACCCGGGCGCTGTTCACCGTGACGCTCGACTTGTGAACGACGAGCTGCACCTTGTCGTCGCGCACCTGGAACGTCGCCGCCGGGTCGTTGCGAACGGTGTTCACCGCGCCTTGGTCGGTGACGTAGACGTCGTAGCCCTGCATGAACTTGCGGAAGTGCAGCTTCTGGAGCAACGCGCCGCGCTCTTTGAGCGTGAAGATGCGCTCCTGCACGCTGTCGGGAACGATCGTCTTGGTGCCCGCGAGGCCGGGCAAGGTGGCCCGGGGCATCGGCGTGGCCGGGCCGTTGCCGGTGTGGCCGGGGTAGCTGGGGTCGGTGTACTGGAGCTGCTGGGCGGCGGCGGCGGCGATGGCCGCGGCGACGTCTTGGGCGAAGGCGCCCCCAGGGCGGCCGTCGTCCTCCTCTAAGGTGACCGGCGGCGCGCTCGTGGTGAAGCTGTCGAGGAGCGCGAGCACCATGTAGGCGATGGGATCACCGCCCTTCTCGGAGATCACCAAGATCGGCGTGCCCGACGAGTCGTCCGAGGTGACCTCGTAGCGGCCCTGGAGGTCGGGGCTGATGATGTGGAGGAACGAGCCGTCGAGGTACTGCTGGAGGCGGTACAGGGCGGGCTCACGCAGGGCCTCGTGGGAGAAGTTGTCGAGCCAATGGCTGCCGAGGGTGAACTGCACCTGATCGGAGTACAGGCGGCCCACCTCGCGGAAGTCGTCCCAGGCGCCGGGCACGTTGAGGTGCACGGCGATGACCGGGCGCGAGCGCTCGGTGACCCCGGTGTAGAGGTTGGGCAGAAGCCCCGAGACAAACTCACCTTTGATGAGCCCCATGGACTCGCCGCGCATCTCGGCGCCGCCGTCTTGGATGAAGCGCAGGCGGAAGCCCCGATGGGCGAAGAGCGGCGAGAAGCCCTCGGCCGAGGCGTACTGGCTGATGAAGCCGCCGAGGATGCGGTTGGCGGCCTCAGCCCAGGGCGCGGAGACGCGGTTGAAGGTGCGACGCCAGTCGGCCTCGTTCACGACGATGAGGATGTCGGTGAAGTCGGGCGGCCCCTCGTTGCGCACGGACTCGAAGTGCTCACGAAGCCCAAACCGGCGCTTGGACGCCGCCGTGCACGACCACAACATCGCGGGATCGTCGATGAAGTCGTCTACGGACTGATGGCGCCGCAGGCGGCTGTTGTACCAGGCGTCCCGGGGGTCTAACGACAGCTCGTCCATGTCACCGCTGAGGCCACGCGCCTGGCCGGAGGTGAACATGCGGGAGATCCAGTCGGAGAATTGGGCCATGGTCGCTTCGTGGCGTTTCCCGACCGAGGGGGCGGGAGGGGTGGAGCCTCGGCACAAGCCGCGGACAGTCATTCTAAGGCCCAAGAGGGGCTCAGGACAACCTGTATCGCGCAGGCGCAGACGCCGCAGCCCGGAGAGCCCTCGCCAGCGCCCTCTGCGCGCGATATCCCCTCTTTCAAAGACTTCAGGAGACTCACATGGCCCAGATCCGCCCCTTCCGTGGTGTGCGCGCGCGCACCGAGCTCGCGCAGCAGGTCATCGCCCCCCCCTACGACGTGCTCAACGAGGAGGAGGCCCGGGACATCGTCTCCCGCAACCCCCAGAGCTTCCTGCGCGTCACCCGCCCCGAGGTGAACTTCCCGCGCGGCGTCGATGGCCACGCCCCCGAGGTCTACGCCGAGGCCCGGCGCCAGCTTGAGGCCTTCATCGCCGAGGGTGTGCTCGTTCAAGACGCCCGCCCGAGCTTCTACATCTACAGCCAGAAGATGGGTGATCACCTCCAGCACGCGCTCATGGCGGTGTGCTCCGTCGAGGAGTACGACCGCAACGAGATCCGCAAGCACGAGTTCACCCGCCCCGACAAAGAGCAAGATCGGGTGGACCACATCGCCGCGACGGACGCCCAGACCGGCCTCGTCTTCTTGACCTACCGTCAGAACGATGGGGTCGAGCCGCTCATGGCCCAGGCGCGTCAGGCCCCGGTCTTGTGGACGGCCACCACCGATGACGACGTCACCCACACCCTGCGCCTCGTGGACGACCCGGCGCTGGTGCACAGCCTGCAGGTCGCCTTCGCCCAGGTGCCGAACCTCTACATCGCCGATGGCCACCACCGCTCCGCCGCCGCGAGCCGGGTGAACGCCGCGCGCCACGGCGCGGGCGCCTCGGGCTGGTTCCTCGCCGGGCTGTTCCCCCACACCGAGCTGCAGGTGCTCTCCTACAACCGCCTCGTGGCCGACCTCAACGGCCACAGCGCCGAGGCCCTGCTCGCCGCCATCGGCGAGCGCTTCACGATCACCCCCGCGCCGCGCCCGGCGCCTTCACGCGCGGGTGAGGTGACGATGTACCTCGGCGGCCAGTGGCGCCTGCTCACCCCCAAGCCTGGCGTGGTGAACGAGGCCGATCCCGTGGCGCGGCTTGACGTGTCAATTCTTCAGGATCTTGTGCTTGGGCCCCTGCTCGGGATCCGTGATCCGCGGCGCGACACGCGGATCCAGTTCGTCGGCGGCATCCGTGGGCACCAGGCGCTCTCCGCCGCCGTGGACTCGGGCCAGGCCGCCGTGGCCTTCCACCTCTTCCCCACGGGCCTGGAGCAGCTCTTCGCCGTGGCCGACGCCGGGGAGGTCATGCCGCCCAAGTCCACCTGGTTTGAGCCCAAGCTGCGCGGCGGCGTGCTCGTGCACCGCATCGCCGACTGACGGGCGCGCCCGCCGCGCTCAGTTCAGGGGGTCTTCGTAGACGACCCCCAGCTCGTCGCCGGGGAACACCCACCAGCCGCTCCGATCCCGAACCCAGCGCTGGATCAACACCTGCTGCTCGACAACGAGCTGGTCCGCGCTCCAGGCCTCGACCCGGACGTGCACCAAACCGACGAGGATCGGCTCGGCGTACCCGTCGAGCTGGACCGGGCCGTCCACGAGCACCTGCACGACCTCGGCGGCGCGGTAAGACGTCGCGGAGGTCTCGGTCATAAACTGCGCGCGGCGCCCGGGATCCTGAATCGACAGGCCCATGAGCGCCCGATCGCCCCAGCGCACGGCGCGCCAATACGACCCGGCGAGCTCGACCAGACGCCGCGTCTCCCGTTTTCGGTAGCGCGCCTCCTGCTTGCTCGCCCGCGCCTCCTTCCGCTGGCCAGCGTCGGCCTGGGATGGAGCGGCCAGCGCGCCCACGGTGAGCGAGAGAGCGATGACGAGCGCGCGCGGCCAGAGCATCCTGTTCCTCCTGGTGGCTCGCCGCACAGGATACACGCACGCACGGCGCTAGGGCCCGGCGCGCGGCGCCTCACGCCGACGAAGCGCGGGGCGAGCGTGTATGCTCATCGGGGCGTGAAGGAGCGGAGCATGGCGAAGCGCTGCGGCAGAGTCTTCGGAACCTTGGTGGCGATGTTCCTCGCCCAAGGCTGCCTCGTGCACCGAGTTCGGGTGGAGAGTGAGCCCGCGGGCGCCCGCGTCGAGCTCGACGGTCGCTTCAAAGGCACGACCCCCACGGAGTTTCGGGTGTTTTACACCCCTCCCCTCACCCGCGACTACGACATCGCCGTGATGTTGCCCAGCTACCGCACCGTCGAGTCCGCCGGGGACGGGCTCTTTCACCCCTCGCCGCTGCGCCGTGAGGTCCGCCTGTGGCGCTACGCCCTGCACCCCTTCGCGCTGCGCAAGATCGTCGGCCTAGAGCCACGCTCCACCTTCCGCTACGCGCTCATCGAAGATCATGGCCCCGCCGGGACCTGGACGTCTGAGGAGCTCCTCGACTGATGCGTCTCCTCCTTCTCACCACGCTGAGCCTCCTCTTGGGCTGCAAAGACGCCCCGACGGAGGATCCCGCCGAGGCCTGCCGCGCCTCGGGCGACGCGGAGTGCTGCGCCGACGACGAGTGCGGCGAGGGGCAGATCTGCCACTTCAACTACGCCTGCCGAGAGATCGACGGCGCGCGGATCTGCGACGAGCCCACCGGCGACCGCCGCTGCCACGAGCTCTGCGGCGAAGACACCGCCGCGCCGTGTGAAGACGCCGGGGAGTTCTGCCAGACGCTCAACCACGCCCAGGGTGGCGACGTCTACGACACCCTGAGCGTCTGCTTCTGAGGCGGCGGGCTCAGTCCTTCGGGGCGGGCTCGGCGGCGGGGCTCGACGCCAGCGGCGGCCGCGGGATCTCCCGCTTCTCGCCGCCGGTGTTGCCGACGAGCTCGACCTCCTCGACGAGCACCGGCGGGACGGCCCACGCGACGGGGAGGCCGCCGACGGCGCCGATGTGGAACCGGCTCGGCCCGGGCTGCACGTCCAAGGCGCCCACCCAGGGCTGCACCTGCCCGGCCATGGCGATGTCGCGCAGCGCGCGGCGATCGACCCCGACGAAGCCGAGGCCCCGCACTGGCTCCTCCCGCCCATCGGCGTAGAGAAGGTCCGCCTCATAGGGCGCCGTGAGCCCAGGGGGCGCGCCTTCACCGGAGAAGAAGACGTCAAAATCTTCCGTCATCGCCGGGGGCTCCAGGCGACGCACGACGAGCACACGCTCCTGGCCGGTCTGCCGGGCGAGGCGCAAGGCCGCGCGGCGGAGGGCGCGCTCGGAGCGCTCGCGGGACGGGGTCACCCGCACGGCGCCGAGCATGGCCTCTTTGCGCTCCCCGGCGAGGGACCGGCCATGGCCGTTCGATCGGCTCTCCGGCGAGGCGGGGATTCTGGAGTTGAGCAGATCCTTGACCACGCCGTCCTCGACGAGCACGACCGCCTGGGCGGGCACGCCGTCGTGGTCGTACACATAGGAGCCGGGCAGGCCCGCGACGGTGGGATCGTCCACCACCCGCCAGCCCACGGGCAAGAGGCGCCGACCGATGCGCCCCGGCGGGCGGGGCTCCGGGGCCTCGCTGAGATCGCCCATGCCCGACCACGCCGGGGGCGTGCCGATCAGCTCCGCGCCGCCGAGCTGGGAGAACAGCTCCACGGCGGCGGGCCCCTCAAACAGGACCGGGCCGAGGTACTCCTCCAAGACCGGCGCCGTCTTGAGGCCGATGAGCCAGTCGGCCATCTCGCGTACTTCAGCCTCCATCTCGGCGAGGGGCGGGAGCTGGGTCGTGTCGCTCACCACCCACCACCGCGCGTCGCGCATCCGGCTGCCGTCTTCGTGGCGAAGCGTCGCCTCGACGCGGATCACCGTGAGCCCTGTGGGCTGAGAGATCGCCATGCCGTCGGAGCTGAGCAAGAGCCGGGTGCCCTGCCAGTCCCGGCCGACGACCTGCCCGGCCTCCAGCTCGTTGTACTCGCCGAGCACGGCGCTGAGGTGCTCTACGGCCTCGCCGATGAGCGCGGGGTTAAACACCGGCGGCGTCGCGGGCGGGGTCTTCACCGGGTCCGCCGGGGCCATCGCCGGGGGCATCGGCTTGGCGCTGCGGCGGCTCTCTAAGGCGGCCTCTTTGCGCGAGAGCTGCTCCACGGCGTCTTTGTAGGCCCGATCCGTCGCCAGCCACGCCACCCGGCGCACGGCGACCTCGTCCGCGTCCAGGGGCAGCCCCCGGGTGACGACCCCGCCGCCCGAGAACGAGTCGAAGTTCGCCGAGTCAAAGCTCGGGTCTCCGGCGCGCACCTCGACCCGCAGCACCCGGTGCACGTCGATGTCGTCTTGCATCACCGCGCCCATGTCGGCGAAGTAGGTCGCGTACATGCCGTCGATGAGGTCGTAAGAGACGTACCAAGGCGCGGCCTCGCCGGGCAGGCGCAGCTCGGTGAGCGCGCGGTCAAGCTCGGTCTGGAGCGCCCGGCGCACGAGCTCCTCGTCTCGAACCGGCGCCGCGCTGCGACCCTCCTCGGCGTGGACGACGTCCGAGCGCGCCGCGGCCGAGCCGAGCGCCAACAACAACAGCAGGCGAGCAGGGCTCATAAGGCACCGTCCACGGTGGCCGGGGGGGCGCCCGGAGGGGTCAACAAGGGCGGGCGATCGTTGCCCTTCTCTTTGCGCTGCACCTCGATCTCGCTGAGCAAGAGCGAGGGGCTCGTCGCCGAGACCGGCACCCAGCCCGACTCCGCGCCGCAGACGCCGTTGAACACGTCCACGTCGTCCCCGGCGGCGAGGATACGCGCGAAGGTGTTGAGCGGCGTGCCGATGAGGTCACCGCCGCGCACGAGCTCATCGGGGCGGCCGTCGGTGTACACCCGCCAGATGGTCACCGGGCGCACGTTGAACGAGTTCGGGATCACCCGGCCCGTCAGCGTGAAGCCCCCGGTGATGTCGTCCACGATGAGGCCGAAGGGGCGGCCCTGGCGGCGCACCTCGTCGAGGAGCTTGGCGCGTAAGGCGTCAAAGGTCATCGTCTTCTTGGCCTCGACCATCAGGTTTCCCTGCCGCGCGACGACGGCGTTGCCCGCCTGTCGCCGCCCGTGGCCGTTGGAGAGCGGGAAGCCCTTGATCGGCGCCCGGCTCAACAAGAAGTTCTTGAGCACGCCGCCGACGATCAGCTCCACCCGCTGGGCGCGCACGCCCTCGTCGTCGTAGCGGTAGTGGCCGTTGAGGTCGATCTTGTTGACCTGGACGACGTTGGGGTCGTCGATCACCGAGAGGAAGTCGGGGAGGATCAGCTCGCCGACCTTGGAGGTGAAGGTCTGGCCCTCGTCCTCATCCTTCTGGCGGTGGCCCTCGGCGCGATGGCCGAAGACCTCATGAAAGAACACCCCGGCGGCGCGGCCACGCAGGATCGCCGGGCCGGTGAAGGGCTCCAGAAGCGGCGCGCTGCGCAGGTCCACCACCCGCTTCGCCGCGCCTCGGGCCATGGCCAAGAGCTGCGCCCGGTCGGGCAGGCCGTCGATGCTCGCGGCGTCGGCGTAGTCGTAGACCTCAAGCTCCATGCCGTCTTCAGCGACGCCGACGGCCATGACGCTCACGCGGTAGCGGGTCCGGGCCTGCTGCAAGAGCGCGCCCTCGGACGAGGTGAACATCCGCAGCTCGCTCTCGGCGACGAGGCTGACCACGCTGTCGGTCACCTCGGGGTAGTCCAAGAACACCTTGGAGGCCTCGCGGGTGAGCGCCTCCCAGGCCGCGACGTCCACGGTGAGCGGCACAGGCGCCTGAACGTCGCGCTCGGCGGGGGCAGGCGAGAAGTCCGGGGAGCCATCAGCCCGCTCGACCTTCACGGCCTCGTTGCCCATGACCTTCGTGAGCCGACGGCGCGCGTCGCGCCAGGCGTCGTCCGTGGCCTGCCAGAGCTGCTCACGGATCACCCGCTCGTCGTCCTCGATCGGCATCTGCACCGTGGCGCGCCGGTCGCTCTCGAACCAAGAGGCGTCGCGGATCTTGTGGGTGTTGTCGAGCTCGGGCGTGCCGACGCGGACATCGACGTCCGCCTCCCGGGCGCGGCCCGTGGAGGAGGTGCTCAAGGCGCCGTGGCTCGCGCCGATCCGGACCATGGTCGTCTCGACGATGCCGTAAGAGGCGTAGTACGGCGCGTCGGGTTTGCCCTGGAGCGACGACATGATGCGCCGAAGCTCCGCGTCCGCCACGCGCAGCGGCAGCGCGGGCGCCGCTTGGGGCGCCTCAGGCGCGGCGACGGCGGGAGACCAGACGTCGGGGAGCGTCATCAGCGCCCCCCCGGTGATCAAGAGGCCAAGAATCGCCCCACGCAGCGCGCGGGGCCAGGTCAATCCGGGGGGCAGTGATGGACGCACGTCGGTTCAATCCTCGGAGGGTTCGTCGTCTTCCTCTTCGTCGGGCTCGAAGTCGTCCTCAAGCTCCTCGACGAGATCCGCCTTCTTGTGCCACCGCAGGCGCAGCACCTTCTCCACGAAGGACATGACCTCTTCGCCGGTCAGCTCCAGGTCTTCGTGTTGACCCAGCTCGTACTCTAAGGTTCCCGCGACGGACTCCTCCAGGCGGGCGTCCTCCTCGATGCGGGCCAACAGCTCGTCCACCTCCTCCAGACCGGACTCCTCAGCGGAGATCTCGATCTGGTCGGCGATGAACTGGGCGAGCTGCTCGACGTCGGGGTCGTCGTTCTCGTTCTCGAAGTACTCGTCAATCGCGATGACCAGGCTCTCACGGACGTCGGCAGGGAGCTTCATGGAGACCTCATCCGTCAGTACACAGGGATTCAGGCGTGGGCGCGCGGCCCCTTCATGGGCCTTGCTACCGCGAGCGTGCGGTTAGCGCAAGGTCCGCAGGTTATCCTGCGCCGTATGCCCTCCTCCGAGCTGCTCCTTCACCTCCCCAAGACCGACCTTCACGTTCATCTCGACGGCTCGCTTCGCCTGCCGACGCTCATCGAGCTGGCGCGAACGCGGGGCGTCGCCTTGCCCTCGGAGACTGAAGAGGGGCTCAACGCCTTGGTCTTCAAGCCGCAGTACAGCTCCTTAGAGGAGTACCTCACCGGCTTCGGGCTCACCTGCGCCGTGCTCCAAGACGCCGAGGCCCTCGAACAGGCCGCGTATGAGCTGGCCTGGGACAACCTCGACGAGCACGTCTACTACGTCGAGCCCCGCTTCGCCCCCCAGCTTCATATGCGGCCCGGCTTTGGGTACGCCGAGGTGCTGCGCGCGGTGAACCGGGGCCTGGCCCGCGCCCAGGCCGAGCACAACCAGTCCGAGGCCGTGCGCGCCGGTCAGCTCCCCGGGTTCCATTACGGGATCATCGTCTGCGCCATGCGCATGTTCACCCCGGAGTTCTCGACCTGGTTCGCGCGGCTGTTCGACACGCTCAGCGAGTCGCCGCAGGAGCAGCTCCACGCCGCCGCCGCCCTGGAGCTCGCCCGCGCCTCGGTCCGGGCTCGGGACGAGCTGGGCCTGCCCATCGTCGCCTTCGACCTCGCCGGGCACGAGGCGGGCTTCCCGGCCATGCGCTACAACGACGCCTTCCGCTACGCCCACGCGCACTTCCTCAAGAAGACGGTCCACGCGGGCGAGGCCTACGGCCCGGAGTCGATCTACCAGGCGATCAGCACGCTCAACGCTGACCGCATCGGCCACGGCTTTCACCTGTTCTCGCCGGAGCTGATCCGCGACGCGGAGGTCCTCGATCGTGATCGGTATGTGCGAGATCTCGCTGAGTTTATCGCCGATCGCCGGGTGACCTTGGAGGTGTGCATCACCTCGAACCTCCAGACCAACCCCACCATCGGCGCGGCGCAGAACCACACCTTCCGAAAGATGCTCGACGCCGGGCTCAGCGCCACCCTCTGCACCGACAACCGCCTCGTCTCCCACACGACGGTCACCCGAGAGCTTGAGCTCGCCGTGCGCACCTTCAAGATGACCGACAAGGAGATCCGCAACACCCTCATCTACGGGTTCAAGCGGAGCTTCTTCCCTGGCACCTACCTTGAGAAGCGCGCCTGGGTGCGATCCATCATCAACCATTACGACGCCGTGCTCGCCCGCTACGCCCCGCCGGCTGGGTGAGAGGCGCGATTTTTCTCACGCGCGGCTTGTCTCTAAGCCAGTCCTGATATACCGTGCGTTGGGTACGACGCTGGCCCTCCCGCACACCCCAAGAGGAAACCCATGACTCGACTGCTCATCTCCGCCCTCGCCGTCAGCACGCTGTTCGCCTGCGTTGGCGACAAGTCCACCACCGACGACACCGCCCCGCCCGACAGCGAAGGCGACGCTGACGCTGACAGCGACTCCGACAGCGACACCGACGCCGACACCGACTCCGACTCCGACGCTGATGTCAGCGGGTTCTCCGGCGTCATGGCCTTCTTGTACGGCTTCGACACGGATCCCAACTACATCCCCTGCGCCCTGGTGTTCAACGTCACGGGCACGCCCTCCGGCGCCGACACCTGCGCCGACTGCGAGTGGCAGCTCGACTTCAACCTCGCCTACGACACCACCAACTCCCAGGATCTCGAGGGCTGTCACGACGGCTCCGACAT
>JBEAVX010000181.1:0-2750 GCA_041160755.1 Pseudomonadota bacterium | reverse complement strand
GTTGTAGGGGTGGTTGAGGGTGAATTGGGCGTTGTGGAGGTTGGCGGTCGAGAGGTCTTTGGCGGTGGAGAGGTTGATGTCGTAGAGCCTCGTGTAGGACAAATTCGCGCGATGCAAATTCGCGTCAAACAAATCCGCGTCGGACAAGTCCGCGCGATGCAAGTTTGCGTCAGACAAGTTCGCGTGCTGCAACCCCGCGTCAGACAAGTCTGCGCCAGACAAGTTCGCGCGATGCAGATTCGCGTTCGATAAAAACGCGATATACAAGCTCGCGTCACGCAAGTTCGCGCCAGACAAGTTCGCGCGATGCAGATTCGCGTCAAACAGATCCGCGCGACACAAGCTCGCATTGGGCAAATTCGCGTCAGACAAATTCGTGCTGGACAAATACGCATCAGACAAATTCGCGCCAGACAAATCCGCGTTGGACAAACCCGAAAAAGAAAAATCCGCGCCGGACAGATCTGCACCAATCAAGCTCCAACCCTCCTCTTCTCCCCTTGAGAGGCTCGGAGCGATCACGCGCACCGCGCTTCGTGTCAGCCGAGCCCAAGCCAACACCCGCCGCAGCGGGATCGCCCCGTTTACGGTGAACCGCTTCGCGCCCGCGATGGCGCCGCCGATGGCGAAGGCCGCGAGCGCGAGGGGCGCCCGGGTGTCGGTGTAAACAACAGGGCGCTCGCCATCGTCTCCGAAGGGTCGCCCGACGCGCAGATCCTCCACCATGCCCTTCGCCCAGCCCTTCAGTCGGGCTCGTTGTGCTGGCTCTTCAGCCTTCACAAGCTCCATTAAATAACGGATTGTTTGGTCTTCTGGACGCTGGATGAGCAGGCCCTCCAGCACCCTCTCTTCCTTCTGGCGCGTAGATCCCTGTGGGGGGCTGACGATCCGCCGAAGCTGCTCACGCCACGCCCGGGCCACCAGAAACTCTTGGAACGAGCGGCGCCCGAAGCGCAGCACGGGCTGATCGCCGCGCAGGTCGGACCGCATCGCCAGCACGCAGGCCAACGACACCAGCTCCAGCGTTTTGGTGTCTGCGCGCAGGCCCAACAGCTTCTCGACTAGATTCTCTACGCCCTGGCGATTGAGCGGCCCCGATGAGGGCGTCTGCTCACGGCGATGCATCTCAAGGGCCACGCGGCCCAACAGCCACAATGTTCCGTCCTCGGGCGTGGCGCCAGGGCTCAGGTGTTTGAGCTGGATGAGTCGGTCCCGGGCGTCCTCTGCGGCCTCAGCGATGACGGGACGCCGCTCCCGGTCGTGCTCTGTTTTGTCTTGAACGACCCTCCGCAAGAACTGCTCATAGAGCGCCACCACGCTCGGGAGCCGGCCGTTGTGGATGTGCCAGGTCCAGGCCAACATAAAGAGCAGCCCAGGATAGCAGAGCCACTGTTTGACTTGTCCCTCTTGAACCTCCTCAACCGACCGTGGACCGGCGTGATGGAGCGCCCGCCAGCGCCCTAACCACTCATTGACCTGCGCCTCCTCAAAGGGCTGCACCTCCAGCGTGCCCGCGCTCTTGGGCAGCTTGTCTTTGGCAGGAACGGCGCCAGGGCGCGAGAACACCACCACCCGCAGCGTTGGACAGCGCTCCGCCGTGTGGAGAATGCCCAGGAGGCGCTCGACCTGATCCTGCTTGAGGTGAACCTCATGGAGCCCATCAAGCACGATCAGGAGGCGCGTCTCCTCTCGCGGCAAGCGGAGCCGGGGATCTCGGGAGCGCAGCGTCTCGCCGCTCAGTCCCTTCCACTGGCTCGCCCAGGCCGTGGCCACAAGCGCCTCCAGGTCGACCTCATCGGCCTGGAGGTGGTCGGCGCAGCGCACATAGACCGGCAGCCACCGCTCACCCAGGGCGTCTCCTGCCTCCAGCCAGTCAAGCGCGCGCTCCCTCACGAACATCCGGGCGGTGAGGGTCCTGCCAAAGCCCGTGTAGGCGGTCACCAAGGTCAGCGGGTGCTTCTGAACGGTGGTCCAGAGGGTGCGCAGCGCGGGGCCGCGCTGTCGATCGTACCTCTCCCCCCAGGTCACCTCCGGCTCCACATACACCGCCTCCAGGCTCATCCACGGCATCCCCTGCAGCTCCGCCCCCGCGCGCAGGTTGCCGAAGACGTGGCGGCCACCCCAGCTCGCGAGATCGGCGACGAGCCGCTCCTGAAGCTGCGCGGCGTCGAGCTCCCCCAAGCCCAAGACGGCGCGCTCGATCTCTTTGCCCTCCCCCGTCGAGGTGTTGAGGGACCACGCCGCCATGAACCGGCGCCCAAAGGCGCGGCGCTCCTCGGGAGTGGACAGCCAGGGGTTGAGGCCTCGGGTCGGACGGCGGGTCAAGGTGTCCCACAGCGCCAGCCCCCACGGCGTCGAGAGCGGCGGCCTTAGCCAGTCGCTGAGGGCCTCGTTGCGCGCGGCAGCCTCCTCGGGGTCGGGCACGGTCTCGGCGCAGACGCCCCAGGCGCGCGCCACCTCCTCCTCAATGGCCTTCGTCTCGTCGGCGCTCAGGGGCGCGACCTCCTGCGCGGCGCGAACAGCGAGGCCGCTGATCAACCCGCATCGGCGCAGGAGGAGGCTCTGCTTGGGCCGCCAGCCGAAGGCGCCCTTCGCCTCCTTCACGAGCTCGATGAGCCCGGCGCCTGACTCGGCGGCGGCGGCGATGGACTGCGCGCCCTCTATGGCCTCTGGCGCGAGCTTGGCGCCCCACGCGATGGCCCTCAACATCCAGGGCACGCTCACCGACAGCAGGGTCGCAGGCTCCACAA
>JBEAVX010000151.1:0-2883 GCA_041160755.1 Pseudomonadota bacterium | reverse complement strand
GTCTACGTGTATCGAGGGAACGCCACAGGCACCCCATTGCGCGGCACCCCCCTTGAGCTCAACGGCTACGCGTTGACAGGCAGCTCGGGGGGAGTAGACACCGATCATTTTGGGTGGTCGCTCGCGGCGGGTCCGTTCGTGGGGCAACACGCTGGGGATGCGTTGTTGGTGGGGGCGCCCTGGTCTGGGGCGTATGATCATGGCGGATATTGCCAATTTGTGCTTGAATCCGCGTCAACCGGAGTGGGACTGAGCGCAAACACGGCCCTTCGAACCTGTGCGCAGAATACTTTTTCATCGACTTCATACTCTAGCAGCAATCCCGAGCACTTGGGCTGGAGCGTCGCGGTCGGCAACTTTTACAACGTAGACAGCGTACAGAACACCACGAGCGCGGCTGCCCGTCACATGGAGGTCGCTATCGGACGGCCCGGCGCCTATAACAATCAAGGCGTGGTCAACATCTTCTCCACGGGCAACGACGGCCTCGACCCGCTATCGACAGCGTCCAACATTGAGGAGTACGTTGGCGCCACGGCTGACGCGCGCTTTGGTGAGTCCATCGACGCCGGATATGTTCAGCAGACCCATTGGCAAGACCTCCTCATGGGCGCTCCGTCCCACCCCAACAGCAGCTTCGCGGATGGTACGGCCAGCCTTAGCCAAGCAAAGGAGGTGTCAACCTGTGTCGAGCTTGATGGGACGTGGGTGGCGCCCGATGACACTGGATACTTGGTGGGTTTCCAGATCACCAACAATGAGGCGTTGGACACTCTAACCGTCACGTTCTTAGAGACGTTCGTGGTGTCACTCTACGAAGATTATGGCCTATCAACCGAGCGAGTCTGCCAGCAAGACTGGGACGGTGAGGTCGCGGATGCCACCTTTTACCTCCCGCCTGGCCTCACACTTGAGCTGCCTGAGGCCTATGACTGCACAGGATCGGGTAAAGTGTGGACGGACATCAACATGGATGATCTAATCCTCGCCCTTACTGGAGTCTCATTGCCCGTGAAGATGGATGTCGCCTTCGTGGCGACCGGCTCAGGGCAGATCGAGTTCAGTCTTACCCCCAACGGGACCACCTTCCCTCTCCTGCTGAATGCCGCCGGTATCGACGACAGCGAAGCATGCCAGATCGAACCACTCCCGCTCACCATGACGCGGATCACCACCGGGCTATGCGAATGATCTCCCTCGTTCTGCTTCTGATCGCCTGTTCAGGCGGGAGTGACGACAGCTCCCCCAACGAGTCCCCTACTCCAGACACCGGCTGTGATGAGGCGTTGTCTCAGGCCGACTTCGCCGACCAGTACGCGAAGCTGTTCTGTGAGTCGGTTGGCCGGTGTATCAACCCCGACTACGACGTTGAAGAGTGTGTGACCGGGCTCACCGACACGCTCACCGGCGACACGACGACGTATCGGGCTTGCCTCGCCGTCGAGTGCGTCGCAGGCTTCAGCCCACCTGAGACCCCTTGTGAGGACCTCGAGATCCCCAACGCCTGTGATGATGCGGTCGTGGTGGAGGACTAAACGATGACGCTTCTGCTGCTCGTGCTGGCCGCCTGTGATGATGGGCAACCGTCCATCGATGAGGATGGCTGCTGGACAGATCCCGAGGAGGCTTGGACTTTTTCGATCGATACCGTCTGTGCGAAGGTCTCCGAGTGTGGCTCAGAGTTCTACAGCACCGAGGAGGAGTGCCTCAATGACAAGGCCACGCTCCTCGACGACATTCGAGCGTCCACTTGTTTTGACGGGTGCGGGATGGTCACCTGCGCCGAAGACCTCGCGGCCTACGCGGCGAGCTGCGACAGCACGATCACCTTGCAGAGCTGCGCTGAAGGCACCTTTTATCGCCCAAGCGAGCGTGTGGGAGAGTGCGCGCAGGCAGGCTGGTGAGGTCCACGCCGACCGGCTGCGCTGGCGCGGCGGCTGAGCGCGTTGATTGGACGACCAATCAATCTCCCTTCTTGGCCTTCTTGCGGGTGAGCATCGGCGCGAGGCGCAGCACGCCGTCCCGAGGGTCCACGAAGAAGGTGTGGTGGTTGTAGTCGGTGAGCGGCCGCGCGCCGCCCCAAGACTGGGACCACGGCGCGCCGTCGATCATCACCACGTCGGTGTGGACCATTCGGGCGAGGTGCTCCAAGACGTGAAGATGCAGGGTCGAGCGCGGCTTGAGCCCGGCGCGGAGCTCGCTGTACACGGCGTCCCAGCGCGACCCACAGCGCCTCACCAAGAGGCGGCGCAGGGGGCCGAGCAGGTCGCTCAAGTGGCGGCTGCCGCCCCGGCGGCTCACCGGCTGCATCCGGGGGCTGTCCTCGTCGAACCGGCGCTGGCGGCGGCGCTGGGGGTGGCGGCGGTGGGAGTCGTAGCGGGGGCGCTCGATGAGCACCCGGTCCATGTCGTCACGCATCGGCGGATCCTCCGCGCAACTCACCGGTCGGGTCGAGGGTCCACGAACGGACCGGCGCCCCACGGATGAGCTGGTGGTGGCCCAAGCGGGTTTGGGCGTGGGTGGTCTGGGTCTGGGTCTGGTGGGCCTCCCGCTGGAGCGCGCCCAGGCGGGCGAGGGCCTCGCGGCGGTTGTCCTTCTGGCGGCGGGAGGCGCTCGCGCGGACCTGGAGGCCGGTCGGGGTGTGAACCGCGCGCACGGCGCTCGCGGTCTTGTTGACGTGCTGGCCGCCGGGGCCGCCGGCGCGGCTCGCCGTGAAGTGCACGTCTTCGGGGCGAAGCTCGGTGGGCGCTGGGGGCGGCGCGGGGCTGAGGCTCACCCCGGCGAACCAGCGGCGGCGGGCCCGGGGGCCACGCGCCGAGTGGATCAAGAGGTGGGTGCCGCACCAGCCGCCCAGCGCCGTCGGGGCGTCTCCGGTGAGGGTGA
>JBEAVX010000812.1:0-5754 GCA_041160755.1 Pseudomonadota bacterium | reverse complement strand
CCAAGGCCTACCTCAAGTTCTACATGCGCCCCGACCTCATCCGCCGCAAGCTCTCGAAGTCTGAAGGCCGCGAGGAGCTCATGGAGATGTTGGGCGGGGCCACGGTGCTCAGCGAGATCGTCAAGTCGACGGTGATGCGGCGCATCCCCCAGGTCGGTCTGGGCAAGATCGCGACGGTCTAAGCCCGTTCTTGGCGACGGCCCTACGGCGGCAGAGGTTATGGTAGCGGCCCCTCCCCCGGAGCCGCACGATGCGCATCACGTCCCTCTCTCTCCTGATCCTGCTCGCCGCCTGCAAAGACGACGCCCCCACCGACGACACCAGCGCCCCCGCTGAGGTCGACGTGGACGGCGACGGCTTCCCGACGACCGAGGACTGCGACGACGAAGACGCCGCGATCTCCCCGGACGCCGCGGAGCTCTGCGACGGGATCGACAACAACTGCGACGGCACCGTCGACACCGACGCCCAAGACCTGGCCACCTGGTACGGCGACGGCGACCGCGACGGCTTCGGCTCCGACGGCCTCACCCTGACCGCCTGTGAGGCCCCGGAGGGCTTCGTGGCCGAGGGCGGCGACTGCGACGACGGCGACGCGCGCTTCTACCCCGGCGCGGCGGAGACCGACTGCACCGATCCCAACGACTACAACTGTGACGGATCGTCGGGCTTCGCCGACAACGACGGCGACCGCTACGCCGCCTGCGAGGAGTGTGACGACGCCAACGCCGCGATCAACCCCGCGGCGAATGAGGTCTGTGACGAGCAGGACAACAACTGTGACGGCGTGGTGGATGAGGCGACCGCCCTCGACGCCGCCACCTACTACGCCGACGCCGACACCGACGGCTACGGCGACGTGGCGACCACCACGAAGGCCTGTGACACCCCCGCGGGCTACGTCAGCGACGCCACGGACTGCGATGACGCCGAGACGGCGGTGAACCCCGCCGCCACCGAGCTCTGCGACAGCATCGACAACAACTGCGACGGCGCGGTGGACGAGGACAGCGCCGCCGACGCCGCCACCTACTACGCCGACGCCGACAAAGACAGCTACGGCGACAAGGCGAGCACCACGCGGGCCTGCGCCTTGCCCACGGGCTACAGCGCCGACGCGACAGACTGTGACGACGCCGACAAGACGGTCAACCCCGCCGCCAAAGAGACCTGCGACGACGTCGATGAGGACTGCGACGGCGTCGTCGATGACAACGCGACCGACGCGAGCAGCTGGTACACCGACGCCGACAAAGACAGCTACGGCGACGCCAGCAAGGTCACCAAGGCCTGTGACGCGCCCACGGGCACCGTCTCCAACAGCGCCGACTGTGATGACAGCAACGACGACAGCTACCCCGGCGCGTCGGAGACCTGTGACGGCGAAGACAACGACTGCGACACCACCATCGACGAGGACGCCACCGACGCCGAGACCTACTACGCCGATGCTGACGGAGACGGCTACGGTGACCCCGACAGCAGCGTCGAGTCCTGCGAGCTCCCCTCGGGCTACTCCTACGACGACACCGACTGCGACGACACCAACGCCAAGATCTACGACACCTGCTTCACCGACTTCTCAGGCATCACCGGCTCCGCCTGGCAGACCCTCACCGCCAGCAGCGAGTACACCTACTCGCTACAGAGCTACCACTATGCCGGTGAGCAGTACCTGTTCAACATGTACGACGCCACAGGTCAGAAGTACGACGTCACGACGGGCACGTGGACGACGCTCTCCGCCAGCGCGCCGTACTCCAACCCCTGGACCTCGATGGCGCCCGTCGGTGACCATCTGTACATGATCCGCAACAGCAGCGTCTACCGGTACACCCCCGCCACAGACACCTGGACGACGATGACGACCATCAGCGGCGGTGACGACCTCAACATGACCGAGTCCGACGAGCTCGGCGTGGTCTATGGCCACACCTCCGCCGGTCAGATCGTCGAGTACGACACCGTCACCGGCACCGTGACCTACACCACGACGGGCTACGGGAGCGAGTACGAGACCCGCCTGGGCTATGACCCCGACACCCGCGCGATCTTCTTCGGCGCCTACAACGCCGCGAACCTGTACAAGTTTGACCTCACCAAGAGAACCGTCACGGTGATGGCCTCCCACCCGGAGTCCCAGCTCAACGACATCTTCTGCTCGGATCGGTCGGGGCACATCTACGCGGCGGGCAACACCAGCGGCACCACGATGTACCAGTACACCGTCTCGACGGGCACCTGGAAGGCCATCGCCAGCCTGCCCTCGGACCACGGCAACAACGGCTCATGCACGGTGTCCGGCGACGGCTGGCTCTATGTCGGCACGGGCAGCAACTTCACCTTCTATCGACTTGAGCTGTTCTGAGCGGGTGAGCGTGAGGCGTGTCCTGCCCGGGCAAGATCGTGTGGATCTTCGCCCGGACAGGCACGCCGCGCTGTACGGAGCGGCGCTCGCGCGGCTCGGCGGGTCAGAGCAGGTCTTGAGACGCCGAGAGGTCGATGCTGTAGGTGCCTGAGCAGGCGCTGGCCGTCCAGGTGGAGGGGTAGACCCGCACCGCCCAGTAGTCCTCGTCCCCGGAGAAGGTCGCGCCCTCAAACTCCGCCTTGAGCACGCCCGAGCCCGAGGCTGAGTCCTTGAGCGTCGGTGAGCCGCGAGAGGAGTTAGTCGCGTACAGCTCGATGGTGTACGAGGCGCCCGAAGGCACGCCGCTGATCGCGACGGAGAGCGAGAGGTTCGCGTACCACTCGTCTTCAGCCTCAAACCAGAACCAGTCCTCGTCGGACCCGGTGTGGAAGGTGAGGCCCGAGAGCGTGACCTTGCCCGACTTCCAGAGCGCGCCGCTGGAGAACTCGCCGAGGCTGTACGCCGCCGTGAGCGAGTTGTTGGGCGTGGCGCCGGCGTCGTAGGTGTCGAAGAAGCTCTCGTTCACCTGGCTGTCGCAGTCGTTGTCTTTGGCGTCGCAGACCTCGGTGGCGCCGGAGTAGACCGTCGCGTCGGCGTCGTCACAGTCGCCAGCGTTCTCGGTCTGCCCGTCAAAGTCGTCGTCGGTGTTGCGAGGATCGGTAACGACGAGGTTCACCGTGGCCGAGCCCTCGTTGCCCTCCTCGTCGGTGGCGAGGAGCGTGATGACGTGGGTGCCTTCAGTGAAGCTGATCCCGGCGCCGCAGTAGCCCGAGGAGTCGGGGGAGCCGCTGGCGAGCGTGCCCATGAGGTTTGAGGCCCAGGTGCAGGTCATGGCGTCGGGGTCGGAGACGTCGTCAACGACGACCCCCTCCAACAAGGTCGTCGCCGTGGTGAGGGTCTTCGTGCCGCTCGTGGGGCTGAGGATCTCCACCGTGGGGCGGCCGTCGGGGAGGATCTCGACGCTCACCGTGGCCTGGTCGATGTTGCCGTCGCTGTCTTCGATGGTGAGGGTCAAGGCGTGAACGCCCTCGGTCATCACCGGCAGATCGGCGCTGATGGCGCCGCTGGTGGCGGGGTTGCCCGTCCAGATGAGGCCGTCGCGGCTAGAGACGACGCTGGCGACGAGGGTGTCCCAAGACTGCTCGTCGTCGGTGGCGGTGGCGACGACGGTGACCACCTCGTCTCCCGAGTACGTCTGCCCCTCGGCGGGGCCGATGAGGATGACCTCGGGGGCGCCCACGACCTGCCCACCGTAGGACATCTCGACGGACACCGTGGCCTGGCCGCTCTCTCCGGCGTCGTCAAAGGCCGTCATCGTCAGCGCGTGCAGGCCCGCGGACAAGGTCGAGAGCGCGGTGTAGGTGATGCCTTCGCTGTCGGGGGTGATCGTGCCCAGCTCACCGTCCAGTGACGAGCTCAAGGTGACGAGCAAGGTCGCGGGATCTTGCTGGGAGTCCCGGGTGAGCCCGTAGACCTCGACCAAGGTGCCAGGCTGGTAGATCGAGCCATCCTCGGGGGAGGTGATGCTCACCGTCGGCGCGGTGTTGTACACCTTCACAGTGGTGTCGGTGCAGGCGGCGAGGGTGATCAACACGAGGGGGAGGACGGCGCGGGGGTGCGGCATCGGGGGGCTCCGCAGGTCTGGGAAGCCCTCAGTATAGCGGAGGCGCGCTCCGTTTGGTCAAGGCGCGCTCACTTTTCCACGGGGATCCCCCGCCCTGCGCGGCGCCGCGCGGTGGCCATCGGCGAGACGCTCACACCCGGCCCCGCGCCTCACCAGCCAGTCAAACTCTTGATGTCACAACACTTTCTTGACAACATAACCCGCAGAGCGCGACGGCCTGGCGCCACGCCGGGATCTTCAACGAGGGCGCTTCGCCGCGCGCTCGCCGAAGCGGGAGTTGGAGCGCGACTTGAGCGGCCGGCGCCCCTCACGTTCTTCTAGGCCGACGCCTTGATGGGGCGCGAGGGGGTCAATCTCGACGATCTTGCGGCCCGTGGGGCGCAGGAGCCAGCCCGCCATCGCGTTGAGCGCCCGCTCGCCTGCGGGCTCCAGCGGCGCGTAGTGGCCCACATCGTCAAAGCGCCAGAGCACGGCGTCGAGGTGGTCGGCGAGGAGCTTCGACGTCCACAGGCGCAGCACCGGATCTTGAAAGCCGTGGGTGATGAGCAGAGGGCAGCGGAGCTGGTCCCGGGTGACGACGGGGCGCCGGAGATAGAGGTCGCGGGTGAGCGGCCCCGGGAGTGACCCCACCCGGGCGGCGTCTTCAGGGGAGACGGCGCTGAGGCCGATGAGCCCCTTGGCGTGCTCACTCAAGCCCACACGGCGGCCCAACATCACCTGGGGCAGCCGCGTGGCGGCGACCCGGGCGAGGGGCGGCGTCGGCAAGAGCCGCACCGGGGCCACGGGCAGGGGCGAGATCAGCGCCGCGCCCTTGAGCGGCAGGCGCGTGGCGAGCACCGTGGCGACCATCCCGGCGAAGGAGTGGCCGACGACGAGGCAGTCACCCCCAAGCGCCTCGGCGGAGGCGGTGGCGGCGTCAAGCACGTCGTCGAAGGACGGGTCTTGATCGGCGTGATCGCCGTGGCCGGGGAGGTCGATCGCCCACGAGGCGAGGCCCTTGGCGGCGAGGAGCGCCTGGGTGCGCGCCCACATCCAGCCGCCCATGCCCAGGCCATGCAACAACAGGACCGGCGGGCCCTTGGGCTCGCCGACGGCGGGAACATAGACCGCGCTCTGCGCGGCGAGGAGAGGCACGTCTGATCTCCTGAGCGGGTGGGCCCACACGCGGCGGGCTCCCCAGCGTAGCCAACTCTCGGGGGTTTAGCCCGGAGAGACCGGCTTCAGCCGCGCGCCGCTGGCCACAAGCTCGTAGCTCGTGCCCGCCGTGGCCTGGGTCTCGGGGGTCAGCTCGGGCTTCCGCGCCTCGGACTTGTAGTGCTCCACCGTCTCGGGATCGACGGCCTTGGCGACCACCTCGCCTTCAAGCTGAATCGCCTGGCCGGTGCAGTCCAGCGGCAAACCCCAGGCGTGATCCTTCATCGTCACGCGCATCATCTCTTGGCCGCCTTCGGGGGCCGTGAGCACCATCCAGCAGCCCTTCTTGGAGCACACGTCGGCGACGCGGCCCTCTACCCGGACGGTCTTGCCGGTGAAGCTCGCCGAGTCCTTCAAGAGCTGGGCGGCGGGGATCACGTCGTTCGCGGTGAAGGCCGAGCCGAAGGACGACCAGCCCTCGGGGGTGGCGGCGGCGACGGCGGCGTCTGGGGCGGCGGCCTCGGGCGCGACGGGGGCCTCGGGCGCGACGGGGGCCTCGGCGACGGGCTCCGACGCGCCGCAGGCGATG
>JBEAVX010000010.1:0-5934 GCA_041160755.1 Pseudomonadota bacterium | reverse complement strand
CCTTCTTGCCGCCCCTCTTGTCGCCCTTCTTGCCGCCCCTCTTGCCGCCCTTCTTGCCGCCCCTCTTGTCGCCACTCCTCTCGCTCTTGGTCAAGCCAGCTCTTGATCTCCTCACGCTCCGGGGGATGCAGCAGGGCCATCGCGCGCTCCGTGTCTGCCGGGTTTATTCGCTGGGCGTCGGGTCTTCTGGCGTCCCGAAGAGCGCGTCCAGAGACGAGGCGGTGAGGCTCAGGGTGAACCACCGATCGAGGCGGTCCGCGCTCGCGCGGTGAACCTCGCGGAGCTGATCGGGGCGGAGCGCCCCAAAACGTAGGGTGAGCGCCCGGATCAAGAGCTCACGGATCGTCTCTTGCCGCCCCTCTTGCCGCCCCTCTTGCCGCCCTTCTTGCCGCCACTCCTCTCGCTCTTGGTCAAGCCAGCTCTTGATCTCCTCACGCTCCGGGGGATGCAGCAGGGCCATCGCGCGCTCCGTGTCTGCTGGGTTTACTCGGGTCTGGTTGAGGTGGATGGCGTATCTTAACAGCGCCGCGGCCCAATGGTCACCTCTCTCGCGGAGGGTCTGCTCGTAGAGGGGCATGTGCGCGTTGAGCAAGGGGACCGTACGACCCTCGTGGGCGTGGCGCATGAGCAGGAGCGCGAGCCTCCCGCCGCCTTGGCCTGGGAGCCGCTCGTCGGGCGTGACGTTGAGATCTTCGATCCAGAGCTCCAGCTCAGGCAGGTGAGGCCGCAGCGCCGCGATCGCCTCGGCCGGGGCGTCGTAGAGCTCAGACAGGCGGCGAGGCGCCGTCCACGGTCGCGCGCCGTGGGCGACCACGAGGGTCAAGACCACCGGGAGGCGCGGCCCCTCGGACTGCTCCCACACCCGCAGCGCGGCGCGTAGGGCCCGGTACGGCATCTGCGGGTCGGGGCTTGACTGGTGCTCGACGAGGATCGCGACGTGGGCGTAGCCCCCCGGACGCCAAGGCGCCTGGAAGTGCAGGTCCGGCGTGCGCGCCTTGAGGTTTGTGTCGTGCTGCTCCGGGGGCACCGGCACGAGGCCGTCGAGATCGAGGAGCGTGAGCACCGGCGGAGGCAGCAGATCGCGCAGCATCGCCGCGAGCTCGGCGGGCTCGCCGAAGAACATCTTGAACAACGCGTCATGAGGTTGGGTCATGCGCGCCCAGTAGCCCGGAGATGGGCCTCAAACTGACCGGCGATCGTGCAGAGCGCTAATGTCGGCTCAAGATCCCCACGGCGAGCACGACGAGCCCCGCGCCGATCAGCTCTCGCATGGACGGGAACGCCGCGCCC
This sequence comes from Pseudomonadota bacterium, assembly GCA_041160755.1. Classification (GTDB taxonomy): domain Bacteria; phylum Myxococcota_A; class UBA796; order UBA796; family CAJQPC01; genus JADKFE01. The sequence goes on along the minus strand of JBEAVX010000010.1, from coordinate 4,644 downwards.
AAGGTCAACGCGAGGATCGTCGTGGCGACGACCCCAGCGAGCACGCTCGCCGAGCGGTTCACGGGCACGGCGAAGCTCGACTCCCGGGGGTCCAAGAAGATGAGCGTGCCGAAGATGCCCGTGCCTTGGCTGAACACCCCGATGAGCAGGGCCAAGACCAAGGCGAGGCCGGTGACGCCGCCGGTGAAGCCCGCGTGAAGCTGGGTCATCAAGGCCCCTTCGCCCCAGAGCGCCAAGAGCCCCAACATCACCAAGGTGAAGGGCGCGACGACGAGCTGCTCCTCGGCGAAGTAGCGCCGGGTGACGGCGGGGTCCGTGGCTTTGCCGAGGCGGTCGATGAGCCGCAGGCGCACGAAGTACGCCGCGAGGTAGAGCCCGATGTCGATGGCAGCCCCGAGGCTCAGGCCGAACCCCTTCACCTCGGAGGTCGCGACGATCAGCGCCAGCCCGCACAGGCCGAGGGCGACCCACGCCGCCGGGCGCGGGCGTTTGTGGCTCAAGAGGTCCACGACCGGGGCGATGGCGAGCACCCCTCCGCGCATCAAGAGCATCGCGAAGACGATGGACACCCCCTCAAAGGTGTAGGCCAAGGTCGCCGTGACGAGGATCAGCGCGGTGCAGGCCCCGGAGAGGGCCGTCCAGCGGCTCGGCGCGGGGAGGCTCAGGCCGCCGAGCTGAATCCGCCCGGCGTCGCGCCACCAGCCCGAGGCGAACAAGAACAAGAACGTGACGACGACCGAGGCCGCCGTCGACGCGGGCAAGATCGCCGCGCCGTCTACGGCGGGCAGCCCCGGCACGAGCCCTGAAGACAGGGCCTTGGTGAGCGCGGTGAACGGCACGTAGCAGAGGAAGTACAGCAGCGCCGCGCGCCAGATGCCGACATGTTCGCCGATGGTCGTGGACCTCCGCCGGGGTGGAGCTGGATCTATGGCGCGAATTGGGGGACAGGGCGCCGCTCACCTCGACGGATCCTGCGCCAGCGCAGGGCCCGCGCAGACGCCCTCAACCCAGCGCCGCCGCGTCCAGCGCCCGCAAGAACTCATCGACGTTCAGCCGCCCGTCGCCGCCCCGGTCGTGCTTCTCCACCAGGGCCTTGGCCTCGCCGTCGGTGAGGTGCTCGTCGAACCGCACCATCGCCGCGCGCAGCTCGTCCGCGCTGAGGAAGCCGTCGCCGTCGAGGTCAAACTCTTGGAACACGGCCTTGAGCTGGGCGCGGACGTCAGGGCTGAGGTGAGAGAGGCGCTTCTCGGGCATGGTCAGGCTCCAGGTTGGGTCGCGCCTTCCATAACCCGGCGGGCTCAGCCCGGCGGCGCGGAGAGCAGGTCGGCGGCGGCGCGCGGCGCGGCGACGGCCTCACGAAAGAGCGCGTAGACCTCGGCCCCTTCGGGCAAGGAGAGGTCACCCTCCAGGAGCGCGGCGAACACGGGGCCGTCGAGCGGCGGCAGGGCCTCGTGGAGCGTGTCGGCCTGGGCGTGAATGATGCGGCGGAGCAGGCCGTGCGCGTCTTCGCCGGGGCGCCGCGTGAGCTCGCTCGTCGCCCACGGGCCGCGCAGGAGCACCCGCTGGGCCCGGGCGGCGGCGTGGTAGGCGGCGAGTCGGAACATCGTCGGGCGGCTGCCGTGCTCAAAATATCGGATGAGGCGCGGGCAGACGGCCTGGATGTCTTTGGTGGAGGTCGCGACGTTGTTCATCGCGAGCTGGCCTTTGCGAGAGACGTCGAGCCAATGAAGCCGCCGCGTCGCCAGATCGACCACCAAGGGCATGAAGACGCCGTTGGGGCCGTCGAGCGCGAACCGAAGCCGCACGGTCCGGGGATCAAACACGGCGCTCTGTTCGTCTTCCCGCACCATCAGCCCGGCGAAGGCGCGCTCCAGCTTTGAGAACGGCAGGCCGGAGTAGGCGTTCACCACCATCACGGCGTAACGATGGCCCTGGGCGCGGGCGTTCTTGAGGAGCAGGTCCACAAACTCCGACGCGCCATCCGGGTGAGGCGCGCTGGTGAAGTCGCCGGAGGACCGGGCGACGGTGACCCCGCCCGCGCTCAGCTTGAGCGAATAATAGGAGCAGACGTCTCGGTAACCCCAGTCGTCGCCATAAAAGCCGACGCTGAGATCAAGATCGGTGTGTGAGCTATCCTTGGGCGGCTGGCACCAGTGCATGAACAGTCGCAACAGCGGCCCTTCAGGCAGCGCCAGGCTCGACCCGCGGGGCAGGTTCACCGCCGAGACGCTCGCCGTGCGCTCGTTGAACGGCACGATGATCTGGGCCAAGGACTCGTCGATCACCGCGTCTTGTACGGGATCGAGGCGGGCGAGGCGCGCGAGCAACACCCGCTCTAGGCCCGAGAGGAGCGGGCTGAGGCGCTCCGCGGAGAGGAGCGGGCGTGTGTCTTTGGCGGAGGGCGCGTTGAACAGCGGCGTGGCCGGGAAAAACACGCGGTCGGGGCCAGCCTCGTGGCGTCGCGCCAAGGCCGTCGTGAGCGTGAGCAGCATCGGCGTGGTCAGGCGCTCGGCCACGGCGAGGATGGCCTCGTCGGGGGCCCGGCTCGTGGGGTCGAGGCGCAGGAGCAGGTCGAGGCGCCGGGCCAGCTCACCCGGCCGGGCGCGGAGGTGCGCGGTGAGCCCGGCCACGTCTTTTGCCCGGAGCAGACGCTCGGCGACACCCCGGAAGGTGTTCAGAGTCGGTCGGCCCTTGGCGTCATGATGGACTGTGTTGGATTCGCCGAGCAGCGTCTTGGCGATCGGCGAGGTCGTGCCCCGAAGCGTCACGAACGCCCGGGCGATGACCGGGAACCGCTCGGCGAACTCATAGGGGTGCAGGCGCTCACCGACGCCGCGCCAGAGGCTCTTGTGGCGCAGGAGGTCCTCAGCGAGGGTGGCCTCGGGCAAGGCGTTGAGCAGGCCCAACAGCGCCCGGCGCAGGGGGCGGCCCATCTTGGCGACGACAAACCGCGCTGAAGAGACCGCGTGGCGGGCGACGGCCCGCTGGTTGTCTAGGGTCTTTTTGTCCCAGCGCGCATCCCCCTTCTTGACGGGCACCAGCTTGGTCTTGGCCTGAAGGGCCACATCAGCGCCGGAGTACACCGCGATCACCCGCAGCGTGTCCGTCGCGGTCTTGAGCCGGGCGCTGAGCTCGGCGTGCACGGCGTCGTCGTTGGGGTGGGCGTGCAGGAGCCCGCCGAGCACGATCGCGAGGTTCTCCTTGACGGGGATCTGCTCGGGCAGCCAGCCGAGGAGCGTGAGGCGCTTCTCGGAGACGAGGAGCTTGAGCGCGGCCACGTCGTCGGGGCTCATCGCCTGGGCGCGGGCGCAGAGCCGCTCCAGGAGCGCGCGGGCGGCGGGCTCTTCAGCGCTGGGATGCAAGACCTGGAGCTTGATCCGGCGCTCGGTCTGGCTCAGCGGCCGAGGGGCCTCTTCAGCGACAAAAAACGGCGAGTCGGCGGTGAGCTTGACCCCACACACCGGGCAGCCCGTCGTGGCCGTGACGTCAAAACATCGATCACAGACGACGTGCTGGCAAGGGCGCAGCACATGGGCAGAGCCCGTCGCGCCGCAGGTGATGCACGGCAGGTCGTCCCGCTGGAGGTAATGGACCAGCATCCGCTGGATCCACAGCCTGAGGGTGTCGTCGGGCACGCCGTCGGGGAAGCGCCGGTAGAGCGGGGTGTGCTTGACGTGGGCGCCTTTGGCCTCGGCGAGCGCCTTGGGCAGCCAGCCGTGGAGGGCCTTGAGCGCGTCGAGGGGCAGCCGGCCGAGGCGCGTGAGCAAGGCGTAGCTCGGGACAAACCCGAGCTCGGCGAGCTCCAGCGCCAAGGCGTAGGCGGCGCGCTCGTTGTGTCCGGCGTCGTCGTGTCCCGCGCCTGGCTCACCCAGCTCCGGCGGCAAGACGACGAGCCCATGGCGGGCGGCGAGGAGATCGCGGAGCGTCAGAGGGGCCTCGCGGCGAGAAGGGGTGGGAGGAGAGCGTCCGCGCTAAGACCTAGATGGGGAGAAGGAAGCGCGGACTGAGCCTCCCAGGCCGCTTGTACAACGGGGGCGCGGCGATTGTCAAGGGGGTTCCGAGCGCGAAGGGGGTGGGAGGAGAGCGTCCGCGCTAAGACCTCTTGGATGGGGAGAAGGAAGCGCGGACTGAGCCTCCCAGGCCGTTCGTACGACGGGGGCGCGGCGGGTGTCAAGCCGGGGCTGGGCGTCGAGGCCGCCGGGGCCTCGACGCGCAGAGGGGTGAGAGGAGAGCGTCCGCGCTGATACAGCCTTCGGTTGAAGGATAGAAGGAAGCGCAGACTGAGCCTCCCGTGGCTTGTGTAGCTGAAGAGCGGGGCAAGAGTCAAGGGGACGGACACGCCGCCAGCGGAGCAACGCGCGCAAAGACGAGCGCCAAAGTGGCGCCAGGAATCCTGGCCGTGCAAAGACGAGCGCCAAAGTGGCGCCAGGAATCCTGGCCGTGCAAAGACGGGCTCAACTGGATAATTTGGCAAATTGATGTCGATTCTCGGTGTGCCATTTCGCAAAGCTGGCCTCCTGATCGCCGAAGACATCCATACACCAAGGCGACCCGCGAAGCTGGCCGCACCCAGAAGACAGCCACGTCATGACTCAGATCCTCGCGCGCTCCTCAGCGCCCCAACCCCGCCCACTCCCCATCCAG
>JBEAVX010000800.1:0-9451 GCA_041160755.1 Pseudomonadota bacterium | reverse complement strand
GGGTCCTCAGCGCCCTAGACGGCGGGGAGGCCGCGCTCGACACCTCTGAGGAGGGCTTTCGACGCCTGTTTCTGACCCGGCCCCGGGACGAGTGGGTCACGCGCCTTCAAGGCTGCTGCGTCGGCCCGGCGCTCACCGCCCAAGCCCTGCCGAGCCACCCCCAGCACGTCGCCCGGGGCGCCTTTGAGCCCGTGCTCGGCCTGCCGATGGTCCGCGCGCCGTTCCCGTGGGCCCAGTCGGCGGAGGTCCCGCGCTTGGGCGAGGGCAACTCGGCGATCCTCGGCGCGTTGGGTCTGCCGGCCTCCCTCGTCCACGCGGCGACGGGCGGGTTATAGGGCGGCCATGTCCGCCATTCCACCGCCGTTCGACTTCGGCGGCCCAGAGCTCTTCATGGTGCTCTTGGCCAACGTCATCATCTTCGGGATCTTGGGCCCGCGCTGGATTCGTGCCCAGCGCGCCAGCGGTGAGACGCCCCCAGAGGCGCCCAAGGCGAAGGAGTAGGCCGGGCGCGCCCGCCGCTCAGCCCGTCGTGGCCACGAAGCCCAAGGCGCCGATCGCCCAGAACAGCGCCACGTTGAGCCAGAGCTGGGCCGTCACCCGACGCGCGGTGGCCTCATACGCCGCGGCGTCCTGAATCACGCCGTTCTGGTCGAGCTTCCGGCAGGGCTCAAGCGTCCAGATCTCCAGGTGGAACGCCGAGGCCCACAGGATCAAGAACAAGATCGCCTTCGCCCGGCGCAGGCCGTCTTCGGGGGACTCCGCGGGCCAAGAGAAGCCGCCGTCGCTCAGGTACCGGTGAAGCAGCCCGGTCAGAATGAGCGCGCCCATCGACAGGCCGAGCCCGGCGCCCCAGGCGCGGAACGTGCGCATCACGTCCTCTGGGCGAAGGGGGCTCAGGCGATGGCGCATCGACAACAGCGCCGCGAACGCCGTCAGAGATCCGCCATAGAGCGCCGTCGTGAGCCAATGCACGAGGCCAAGCGTGATCAGCGTGGACTCACCGAGGGGCATCCTACCTCCAGCGCGCGCTCCTCCGAGGGCGCCACGCCGCATCCTACCGCTTGCGGCTTCACAGCGCACCGCCGCGTAAGATACCCTGACGGAATGTTCTCGGATTCTGAGCCCTCGCCCCGACTAGAGCTCGCCGTTTTTATTGTCCTCGCGCTCATCGCGGTGGGTCCGGCGCTCGGCGCGGGCGTCGCCGTGGGGGACGGCGTCGATATGTACGGCACGCTCTGGTTCTACTGGTGGATCAAAGACTGCATCGTGCACCTGCGCGATCCCAGCTTCACCGACCTGTTCTTTTATCCGCTGGGCAAAGACATCTTCGCCCACACCGGCGACAACTTCGTCGACGCCGTCTTCGCCGCGCCCTTCGTCGCCGCGCTCGGCGTGCCCGGGTTCACCGCGCCCTTCGTGGCCGCGATGCTCGTCGCCAACGCCTGGACGTTTCGCCTCTTCGCCCGGGATCAGCTCGGCCCGGGCTGGGCGGCCTTCGGCGCGGCGGCCCTGTGGGAGGTGAACCCGTTCACGATCTTCGAGATCACCTGCGGGCGCTACACCCAGGCGTTCTTGCCGTTCTTCGCCTTGGCCATCGCCTGGTTTGTCCGGGTGGAGCGTGGACCCGGCTGGCGAGGCCCGGTCCTCTTGGGGCTCTTCGTTGGCCTCCAGGGCTGGACGTACTGGTTCTCGGGCTGGTTCTTGGTGTTTATGCTCGCTCCGGCGGCGCTCTATGCGCTCTGGCGGAGCGACGATCGCCGTGGGCTCGCGCTGCGTTACCTCGGCGCGGCCTTGGTCTGCCTCGTCGTCATCGCGCCCGCGGCGGTGGCCATGTTTCGGGCCGAGGCGAGCGGCGGGGTGCCTGGGCTCGCCAACGTCGAGCGCGTGAGCCTCTTTGAGCCCCCGCACCAGCTCGCGAACAACGTCTCAAAGACCCTGCACGGGCTGATCAAGGCCGAGCGCCACGGCTCCCCCTTGTTGACCCAGCGGATCTGGATGGCCATCGCGGCGGCGTGGCTGATCTTCGGCGCCCAGCGCCGCAGGTGGGCGCCCGGCGCGCTCGTGCTGCTGATCTTCGCCATCGGGCCGGTCTTCGAGCTGCCGTCGGTGCGCGGCGGCGTCGTGATGCCCTGGTACATGGCGGCATATCACTACTTGCCCTACTTCGATCGCCTCTGGTTCCCCTACCGGATGATGGTCGGCGTGTTCTTCGTGCTGTGCCTCGGCGCGGGGACCTTGCTGCTGCGCGTCGAGCGGGCGAGGGGGGCCAAGCTCACCGCGGCCGCGATCGTCGTGGCCTTGGCCGCCACCGCCATCGAGCAGCACAAGTGGCAGATCTTCCCCTTCGTCACCCGCGAGATGCGCGCGCCTGCGCTCATCCACTGGCTCGCGAAGCAGCCCGACGGCGCGGTGATGCACCTGCCCTTCGGCATCACCCAGCCCGCGATCGTCTGGCAGACCCTCCACCACAAGCCGCTCTTCGGCGGCATGGGCGAGAACGCCAAGCTCTTGTGGCCCGACGGGTACAAAGACCGCATGAAGTCGAGCATGGTGAAGGCGCTCATCGCCGCCGCCCGCGACCCCGAGGAGCCCATCCCGGCGGTGAAGCCCGTGCACCGCGAGCGGTTCCTGCAAGACGGCTTTCGTTGGGTGATCCTCCACCGTGATCTCGCCGAGAGCGACAGTCGCAACTGGGGTCAACATCGGCGCCTCAGCGCAGAGGACGTGGAGCAGGTCGGCATCCAGGCGACCCGCCGCCTCGTCGGCCTGCTCGGTGAGCCCGTGGCCGTCGACGGCGTGCTCGTGATCTGGGATCTTCGCGGCGGGTCCGTCCCGACCGAGGCCCTGCGCCCCGACGACACGAAGCTGTACACCCGCACCTGGGTTAGTGAGCGCCCGCCGGTCTACGAGCAGGTGCTCCGCGAGACGGGCCGCATGGAGTCCCCAAAATGACCGCTCCCCTCGCTGGGGTGAAGGTGCTCGACCTCACCCGCGTGCTCTCCGGCCCCTACGCGACGATGACCCTCGCCGATCTCGGCGCCGACGTGGTCAAGATCGAGCCGCCCAGCGGCGACGACACCCGCGCCTTCGGGCCGCCGTACTCCGGCGGGGTCTCGACCTACTTCATGTCGGTGAACCGGGGCAAACGCTCCTTGGTGTTGGACCTCAAGGATCCCGCCCAGCGCGAGACCTTGCTCCAGCTCGCCCAGGTCGCCGACGTGGTCATCGAGAACTTCCGCCCCGGCGTCATGGACCGCCTCGGCTTGGGCTATGAGCGTCTCAAGGCGGTCAACCCCAGGCTCGTGTACTGCGGGATCTCCGGCTTTGGTCAGGCCTCGGACGAGCCGGGCTACGATCTCGTGATTCAGGGCTGGAGCGGCATCCCCAGCCTCACCGGCCCCGGCGACGCGCCCTGGAAGTGCGGCGCGTCCATCGCCGACCTCGTCGCGGGCCTCAACGCGGGGCAGGGGGTGCTCGCCGCGCTCTTCCGCAGAGAGCGCACCGGGGAGGGCGCCTTCGTAGACGTGTCGATGCTCGACGGCCAGCTCTCGCTGTTGACCTACCACGCCGGGGCCTACTTCAACGCCGGCGGCCGCCCCAAGGCCATGGGCAACGACCACCCCTCGATTCACCCGTTCCGGACCTACCGCGCCCAGGACGGCTTCTTCAACCTCGCCGTGGGCAACGACGGGCTGTTTCGGGCCTTGTGCCGGGTGCTGAACGTTCCTTGGGATCAAGACGAGCGCTTCGCCACCAACGCCGCCCGGGTGTCCCACCGCCGCCAGCTCGACGCGCTCTTGGAGCCCCGGATGGCCCAGAACACGGTCAGCCATTGGCTGAGCACCTTCGAGGCCGCGTCCGTGCCCTGCGGGCCCATGGCCGACATCGCCCAGGCCCTCGGGCGCGCCGCGCCGATCGTCACCGCCCACCCCTCGGGCGAGGGCGAGCTCAAGAGCCTGCCGCCGGGCTTCTCTTTTGACGGTCAGCGCCTCGGGGCCACGCGCCCTCCGCCCGGTCTTGGCGAGCACGCGCACGAGATCGTCATGGATTGGTTAAAGCAGGTGTGAGCGCGGTGAGCTTCGGCTCATCGACCCTCACGCTCCCCAAACGGGCCGACCTCGGCTTGTCGGGGCCCCGGCGGTGGATACCATCGGGGCGTCCGTGGGCGATCCCCACGAATGAACACCACGATCACAACGCCCTCGGAGCGCCCATGAGCAGCGGCAACCCCGGTCCGGATGAGCTCGGCAGCTTGCCCAGCGAGCTTGATCTGCCGATCCTGGCCATCCGGAACACGGTCATCTTCCCGGTCTTGGCTTTCCCCATCAACGTGGGCCGTGACAAGTCGCTCAAGGCGATTGAGCAGGCCATGAACGGCAACAAGCTGCTCGGCATCGTCGCCCAGCGCGACGCCAAGAACGAGGATCCCAACCCCGAGGAGCTCTACACCTCGGGCACGGTGGTCAAGATCCTCAAGTCTGTGCTCATGCCGGGCAACAAGCTCAACGTCATCATCCAGGGCCTCTCGCGCATCCGCGTCGACCAGTGGACGCAGACGGCGGGCTTCTTACGCGCCAAGGTGAGCGTGCACGAGCAGCCTGCGGTCGAAGGCCGCGACTTCGACAAGCTGCTCAACCAGCTCCGCGATCTCGCCCGGCGCATCATCGACCTCTCGCCGCACATCCCGTCCGAGGCGAGCTTCCTCGTCCGCTCCATCGACAACCCCGGGATGTTGGCCGACATCGTCGCCACCAACCTCAGCATCGGCGTTGAAGAGAAGCAGGAGCTCCTGGAGACCTTCGACACGCGCCAGCGCATCGAGAAGGTCATCGTGCTCCTGCAGAAGGAGATTCAGGTCCTGGAGCTCTCCAACAAGATCCAGACCGAGGTGAAAGGCGAGATGGACAAGGCGCAGCGCGAGTACTTCTTGCGCGAGCAGCTCAAGGCCATCCAGAAGGAGCTCGGCGAGGTCGACGACCGCCAAGAAGAGTTCGAAGAGCTCAAGAAGAAGATCAAAGAGGCGCGCATGCCCAAGGAGGCTGAAGAGGCCTCCTTCAAGGAGCTCAAGCGCATGGCGCGCATGAGCCCCGGCGCGGCGGAGTACACCGTCTCCCGCACCTACCTCGACTGGCTCGTCGAGCTGCCGTGGTCGATCTCCACCGAGGACCACCTCAACGTCGATGAGGCCCAGAAGATCCTCGATGAGGACCACTACGGCTTAGAGAAGGTCAAGCAGCGCATCGTCGAGTACCTCGCGGTGCTCCAGCTCAAGCAAGACATGAAGGGCCCCATCCTCTGCCTGGTCGGCCCCCCCGGCGTCGGCAAGACGTCTCTGGCGAAGTCCGTCGCCCGGGCGCTCGGCCGCAAGATGGTGCGGATGTCCTTGGGCGGCGTGCGGGATGAGGCCGAGATCCGTGGCCACCGCCGCACCTACATCGGCTCCTTGCCGGGCAAGGTCATCAAGAACATCAAGAAGGCCGGGGTGAACAACCCGGTGTTCATCCTCGACGAGATCGACAAGCTCGGCGCCGACTACCGCGGCGATCCGTCCTCGGCGCTGTTGGAGGTGCTCGATCCCGAGCAGAACGACACCTTCGTCGATCACTACCTGGACTTGCCCTTCGATCTCTCGAAGGTGCTGTTCATCGCCACGGCGAACGTCAGCGACCAGATCCCCGGCCCGCTCATGGACCGCATGGAGGTCCTGCGTATCCCCGGCTACACCCCCGAGGACAAGGTCAAGATCGCCAAGAACTACCTGCTCCCCGAGGTCCGCGATGACCACGGCCTCAAGGAGCACCAGTTCAACGTCGATGACGAGGCCATCCGCCACGTCATCCAGTCCTACACCCGCGAGGCGGGCGTTCGTAGCCTCAAGCGTGAGCTGGCGGCCTGCGCGCGCTGGGCGGCGCGTGAGATCGCCGCCGGTCGCGCCACCTCGGTGAGCGTGAACATCGAGCTGGTGAGCGAGATTCGTGGCCCGATCCACTTCTTCTCCGAGGTGGCCGAGCGCACATCCGTCCCCGGCGTCGCCACGGGCCTCGCCTGGACGGCCACGGGCGGCGACATCCTGTTCATCGAGGCCACCCGGATGCGCGGCAAGGGCAACCTCGCGCTCTCGGGCTCCTTGGGCGACGTGATGAAGGAGTCCGTTGGTGTGGCGCGGTCTTACATCCGCTCCATGGCCGCGGATCTTGGCGTCGACGCCGACGTGTTCGAGCGTGAAGACATCCACGTTCACGTCCCCTCCGGCGCCGTGCCCAAAGACGGCCCCTCGGCGGGCGTCACGATGCTCACCGCCATCGTCTCCTTGCTCACCGGCCTCACCGTCGATCCGACGATCGCCATGACCGGCGAGGCTACCCTGCGCGGCGCGGTGCTGCCTGTCGGCGGCATCAAAGAGAAGGTGCTCGCGGCCCATCGTTCGGGCATCCGCACGGTCATCCTCCCCGAGAAGAACCGCAAGGATCTCGTCGAGGTGCCCGACGAGGTGCAGAAAGAGATGGAGTTTGTCTTCTGCAGCCGCATGGAGGAGGTGCTCTTCCGGGTGCTCGGCGAGGACAACCTCAAGGCCAAACGTGCGGAGCTTGAGACGGTGAAGGCCGCTGAGGCCGCCGCTCGCGACAAGAAGGCCGGCGAGGCGCCCCAGGCCTGAGCCTCTCGTGTGGAGGTGTCGGGATCGCCCTGGTCCCGGCGCCAAAGCCTGAATAAGGGGAGCGGGATGTTCAAACCGCTCCCCTTCAAGCGTGTCCTCGTCGCCAACCGCGGCGAGATCGCCGTTCGTGTCATCCGGGCCTGCGCTGAGCTGGGCCTAGAGACCGTCGCCGTCTACTCCGACGTAGACCGTGAGTCGCTGGCGGTTCGCCTGGCGACGATGGCGTTCCCCATCGGCCCGGCGCCCTCCTCGCAGTCGTACCTGCGCGGAGACAAGATCCTGGAGGTCGCGCGCCTCTCCGGGGCCGAGGCGATTCACCCCGGCTACGGCTTCTTGTCGGAGAACGCCAACTTCGCCCGGCAGGTGATCGCCGCGGGGCTGGTGTGGGTGGGGCCGCCGCCGGACGCCATCGACGCAATGGGCTCAAAGACTGGCTCCCGGCAGCTCATGAAGGCCGCCGGGGTGCCTGTGGTGCCCGGCACCGTCGAGCCGCTCCACGACGAAGAGGAGCTCGCCCGGGTCGCGGAGGAGATCGGCTACCCCGTCATGCTCAAGGCCTCCGCGGGCGGCGGCGGCAAAGGCATGCGAAAGGTCAACTCCAAGGATGAGCTGCTCGCGGGCTTTCGCGCGGCGCGGTCCGAGGCGCGGTCCTCCTTCGGCGACGACGCGGTCTACATCGAGAAGTTCGTCATCAACCCGCGCCACGTCGAGGTCCAGGTGCTCGCCGACCAATACGGCGAGACGATCCACCTCTTTGAGCGCGACTGCTCCATCCAGCGCCGCAACCAGAAGGTCGTCGAAGAGACGCCCTGCCCGGTGCTGCCCCAGGCCACCCGCGACGCGATGACGGCCGTCGCCGTTCAGGCCGCCAAGGCCGTGGGTTACGTCGGCGCGGGCACCGTCGAGTTCTTGTTCGGCGGCGACGGCAGCTTCTACTTCTTGGAGATGAACACCCGCCTGCAGGTGGAGCACCCGATCACCGAGGCCATCACCGGGGTGGATCTCGCCCAGGCCCAGCTCCGCATCGCCGGGGGCGAGCCCCTGTGGTTCCACCAAGAAGACCTCAAGATCAACGGCCACGCCATCGAGTGCCGCGTCTACGCTGAAGACCCCGCCGCCAACTTCTCCCCGGCGCCGGGCCTCATCACCACCTACCGCGAGCCCGGCGGCCCCTTCGTGCGGGTCGACTCCGGCGTCTATGCGGGCTGGACGGTGCCGATTCATTACGACCCGATGATCGCCAAGCTCGTCGTCTGGGGCCGTGACCGCGAGGAGTGCATCGCCCGCACCGACCGCGCCCTGCGGGAGTACCGCGTCTTGGGCATCAAGACGTCGATCCAGTTCTTCCGCGCCGTGCTCGCCGACCCACGCTTCTTGCGCGGCGAGTACACCACGGCGTTCATCACGCCCGAGCTCCTCCAGTCCTTGCCAGAGGGTGACGAGCACGAGCTGGCCGCCATCGCCGCCGCCATCGCCCAGCTTGAGGCCGACCTCGCCCCGGCCAGCGCGTCCGGCGGCGACACCCCCACCGAGTCGGCGTGGCGCCGCGTCGGCCGCTGGCAGAACACCAACCGGGTGCCGCGATGATCTACGACGTCACCATCGGCGATCAGACCCTCAAGGTGCGCGTTGATCGCGCCGAGTCTGGCTACACCGTTCAGGTCGGCGACGGCCCCCAGCGCCAGGTCGACGCCCGCTGGGTGCGCGACCACCTGTCGATGGTCTTCGACGACCAGCGCAGCTTCGACGTTCCCCTGGCCCGGTCGAAGGACGGCTGGCACGTCGGCGTGCGGGGCCAAGGGTACTTCGCCAAGGTCATCGACCCCCGCCGGGCCGCGCTCCGCCTCTCTTCAGCGGCTGAAGAGGGCGTCCTGATGACGACGATGCCCGGCCGCGTCGTCGCCGTGCTCGTGAAGCCCGGCGACAAGGTCACCAAGGGCCAGCCGCTCGTCGTCGTCGAGGCCATGAAGATGGAGAACGAGCTCAAGGCGCCCCGGGACGGCGTCGTGGACCAGGTCTTCGCCCAGGTCGGCGCGGCGCTTGAGTCCGGCGTGAAGCTCTTGCAGCTCGGCTGAGGCTCAGCCTCGCACAAACACCGCGTCAAGCTCCAGGCTGATCTCCAGCGCCTTGAGCTCTCCGACGCAGTAGAGCGTGTCCTCCTCGGCGACGCAGTCCCAGTCGGCGTGCATCTGCTCGTCGAAGTTCACGCCCTCGGCGTAGAGGGTCAGCGCGCCGGGCTCAGGCACCGGGGAGATGGCGCCCTCCAGCACGATCTCGATGGGGATCGGGCGGCCGAACACGTCCGGGTCTAGGGTGCCGAAGACCTCTAGATCGACGCTGTAGTCGGCGTCGATCTGAAGCTCGCCGCCCTCAGACCCCTCCTCAAACAGAAACAGCCCGGCGTAGCCCGCGTTGAGCGTCTCGACCTCCCAGTCGTCGAGGTAGGTGAGCGGCGGGTCGCCGTCGAGGCAGTCGCCGTCTACGCCGTCGCCGGGGGTGTCCGGCGCGCCGGGGTAGATGAACGGATCTTCGTCGTCGCAGTCGTGTCGGGCGGTGAAGCCGTCGAGGTCGGCGTCCCGACCGCAGCCGACGGTGAAGAACGAGGCCAAGAGCAGGCCCAACGTCGTGGTGTGGCGCATAGGTCTCCCGTTACGCCCGGCGCATGGCGGGCACAGAGGGCAGGCCGCTGCCCGAGGTGTCGATGTCCAGAGCGCCGAGCAGCCCGGCGAAGATCTCCGCCTCCGCCGTCTCCCGGCCAGGGTCGGGATCACCGGTGACGGGGTCAAACCCGTAGGT
>JBEAVX010000864.1:0-13926 GCA_041160755.1 Pseudomonadota bacterium | reverse complement strand
GTCTACCCCTACGTCGTGCTGTTCGCGACGATTGAGGACGCCGACCTCGTGCTCGTGGGCTCGGACCGGCCCTTGCCGCTGAGCGTCGGCGCCGCCGAGCGCCTGCTGACCGCGAATCCGGCGGTCGCTGAAGAGCTGCGCCAGATTCAGATCCTCGACCCCTTCGGTGTTCTGACCCTCTACCAGCTCGACCGCGACGGGCTCTTGGAGCTGGCGGGCGACGCCCCGTTCAACACCGATGACAACCTGCTCGTCGAGTTCTCCGCGCCCCGCTACCTGCACCGGGACACGAGCGCCGAGAACATGCAGCTCATCTTGCCCAAGGCCCAGCCGCCTCCGCTCGTGGGCCAGGCGCACAACGTCGCCTTGGCCCAGGCCTACGCCTTGCGGGAGGAGTGGCTCCGCGCGCTCCTCACCTTACGTCGGGTGGAGGGCGGCGGCCCCGAGGTGGACGTGCTGCGCGGCTACTACGAGCAGATGTTGCGGGAGCAGCTCGACCTGCCCCCGGCGGACGACAATTAGCCCTTCGCGGCGCTGTCCATGTCGTCGTCGTCCTCGTCGTCGTCGGGCTCCTCCGAGTCATCGTCGGCGACGGGGGCGTTCAGCGTGGCGGCGCCCGAGCTGTGCGCGCTCACCCGGCGCGTCGAGAGCCGCACGACGCCCTCGATAAGCCCGGCGGCGGTGTAGGTCACCATCATCGGCGCGACGATGAACGAGATGTCGTAGAAGACGCCGACGGCGATGAGGCAGCCGAAGAACAGCGCGAGGCCGCCCTTGGCCGCCGGGCTCAGCCGCATCTTGAACACCCGGAACCGCACCGGGGACACCATCAAGAAGGCGAGCAGCAAGGTCATCAGCAAGGGGCCGACGGGGTTCTGGACCGAGGTGCGCCCGATCGCGGCGTGGAACATCACCAAGGCCGCGACGGTGCCGCCGGCCATCGTCGTCGTGAGGCCGATGGAGTGTTGGGCCTCGGCGCCGTCTGAGCTGCCGACGTTGAACCGCGCGAGGCGGAAGGCCGCGCAGACGATGAAGAAGAACGAGGCGCCGATGCCGACGGCGCCGAGGTCGTGAAGGGCCCAGGAGTAGACGAGGATCGCCGGGGCAACGCCGAAGGACATCATGTCGGCGAGGCTGTCGAGCTGAACACCGAACTCACTGCCGCCGCCCGTCCACCGCGCCACGCGCCCGTCGAGCATGTCGAACACGCCCGCGAAGCCGATGAGCAGCCCGGCCTTGTAGAAGGCCATCGGGTCGCCGTTGGCCCCCGTCGCGAGCAGCATCGCGTAGAAGCTGCAGAAGATGCTCGCGGAGGTGAACCAGTTCGGCGGGTTGAGAAAGTGCTTCAGCACGGTCTGCTCCGGACGTGTCAAGAGCAGAAGTCCCTTGACGCTGGAGGGTTGGAGCTTTGAGGATACTGTGTCAACTCACGGCTGACAAGTCACGCCATCTTCACAGGAGGGGTCAACAACGCCCGGTGGAGGGCCCGCTGGGCGGGGTTCATCTGCGCAGGCGCCACCCGCCAGCACAAGGCGGCGCCGTCGGCCCAGAGCGCCTCGGTGGGCACCCCCGCCTCGTGCAGGGCCGCGCTGCCCGCGCTGAGCGCGCCTAGATCGACGCTCACCCCGGCCCCGACGGCGGCGACGACGGCGACGCGGCCCTCGCTGCGCGCCCCGGCGGGCAGCACAAAACGCGCCCGATCATGCCAGTTGCGCAGATCGACATAGACCACACCTCCGCTCACCGCGCGCACCTCGGCGCCGGCTTGGTGGAGCGCGCCGAGCAGGATCGGGAGCTCCGCGCTCACGAAGGCCTCAAGCTGGTCGTCGGCGGTGATCGCCGCCACACGCGGCGGCAGGGGTGCCACCTGGATGCGGCTGCCGGGCTGGTCGTTCACCGTGGCCGAGGCCATGAGCGCGATGCCGACGCGGTGGGCGTAGGCGACGGCCTCGCCATACAGCACCCGCGCGCCGTTTCGTGCCTGCGCCAGGGCCTCATCCAAGGAGAGAGTGTCGAGGCGGATCGCGTCGGGGACCACACGCGGGTCGGCGGTGTAGACGCCGTCCACGTCCGAGCAGATCTCACACCAGTCCGCGCCCAAGGCGGCGGCCAAGGCGACGGCGGTGAGGTCTGAGCCGCCCCGGCCCAAGGTGGTGACCTCACGGTCGCGGCTCACCCCCTGAAACCCGGCGACGATGGTGATCTTGCCTTCAGCGAGCGCCGCCCGCACCCGGTCGGGGCGCACGGCGAGGATTCGCGCCGCGGAGTGGCTCTCGTCGGTGATGATGCCCGACTGGCTGCCGGTGAACGAGATCGCGGGCTCGCCCATGGCGGTGATCGCCATCGACAACAGCGCCATCGAGATGCGCTCGCCGACGGAGATGAGCATGTCGATCTCCCGGCGACCGGCGCTGGGGGAGACCCTGCGGGCGAGGTCGAGGAGCTCGTTCGTGGTGTTGCCCATGGCCGAGACGACGACGACGACGTCGTTCCCGGCGCGGCGGGTGTTCACCACACGCTCGGCGACGCGGCGCAGGCGGTCGAGGTCGGCGACGGAGCTGCCCCCGTACTTTTGGACGACCACCCCCACTACCGCACCTCCATGCCGCCGACGTAGAGGTTGTTCGGGCCCCGGTCGCTCGACCAGGACGAGGTCACGTCACGCAGGATCAGCGCCCGGACCGAGCTGGGCCGAGGGGGCGAGGTCGCGCCTTCGCCGCTCACGAAGGGCGTCATCTCTTGGGGCGTAAATTGGACACGCGCCCAATCTTCGACGGGCACCTCGACGAGGTTGGGCAAGGTGTACGCGCGGCCCTTGTCGTCGATCACCACGACGAGCAGCCAGGCCGGGAAGTCGCTCGTGCGTAGGCTCAGGGTGATCTCTCGGGGCTGGTCGGCGCCATCAGCGAAGCGCAGCTCGATCTGGTCGTTGTCTTGGGACTCGATCACCGTGCGCCAGGCCAAGGCCCGCGCGCTCGGGTCGCCCAGGGTGACCACGTCGAGGCCCGCGCGGTCGTCGCGGGACCACGCCCGGCGCCACGGGAGCGACGGCTGGCTCAAGTCCATCGTGTACGGCAGGGCCCGGATGGGGTTCTTCTGGGCCTCGATCTGGTCGAGGAGCACTGAAGCGCGCTCCTCCAAGAGTGGATCGGCCTGGGCCATGGCGAGGGCGGCCTGGGCGCCGGGCACGTCCCCCAAGGCGAAGCGGGCGCGGCCAAGCTGGTAATACAGCTCGGCACGGGCGGGATCGTTGTCGGGGACGGACGCGATGAGGCTCTCGTACCAGCGGGCGGCGGCGACGAGGTCACCGTCCGCCGACTCGATCAAGAGCCCCTCATGCACGCCCTGCCACGCGCGGAAGTCTTCAGCGGCGGCGCCAAAGCTCAGCCACACGAGCAGCAGGGGCCCCAAGACTAGCCCTCGTCCGCGATGAACCGATACCCGACGCCGTGCATCGTCTCGATGAAGCGCGGCCGCTGGGCGTCATCCCCGAGCTTCTTGCGCACGTTGAGGATGTGGGTGTCCACCGTGCGGGTCGTGACGTTGGGGTTGTACTGCCAGATGGCGGTGAGGAGCTGGTCCCGGGGCAAGACCTGGCCGCGGTGCTCGATGAGGTACCGCAGGAGCTCTTGTTCACGGTTCGAGAGGCGCTCCTCCTCGACCCCCGGCGCGCGGATGATGTAGTTGTCGAGATCGACCTCCACATCGCCGAACTTGTACCGGGCCCGGGCCCCGCCCGCCCGGCGCAGGGCCGCGCGCACCCGGGCGACGAGCTCAGGCATCGAGAACGGCTTGGTGACGTAGTCGTCCGCGCCGAGCTCAAAGCCGATGAGCTTGTCTTGTTCGCTCGTCCGGGCGGTGAGGAAGATCACCGGACCCCGGAAGCGGCGGTCACGAAGGGCCTTGCAGATGTCGTAGCCCGTCTGGGTCGAGCCGTCGGGGCCCTCTTGGAGCATCACGTCGAGCACCGCCACGTCGGGCGGGTGCCGCTCGGCCATCTCCAAGGCCTCGGGGGCGCTGCGAGCGGCGTACACGTCGAAGCCCTCGCGGATGAAGAGCTTTTTGACGGTGCGGAGGATCTCCTCCTCGTCCTCAACGTACAGAAGTCTGGCCATGCTGGCGCTCCTTGGGGCTCGTCGCCGAGGGTCCTGTGGGGAAATGTATTGTGAAAGTGGTGCCTTCGCCCGGTACTGAAGCGACACGCACGGCGCCGCCGTGGGCCTCCATGATGTACTTCACGATGGTGAGGCCGATCCCGGTGCCTTTGCGGCGGCGCGTCTCGCTGTCGCCGGAGCGATAGAAGCGGTCGAACACGCGCGGGACGTCCTTCGCGGGGATGCCGATGCCGCGGTCGCTCACCCGCACCTCGACGCCGTCGGGCACCGCCCAGGCGGAGACGCCGATCCAGCCGCCTTTGTCGCCGTACTTTGCGGCGTTGGAGATGAGGTTCTGCATGACCTGGGCGATGGCCTCGGGATCAAACCGCACGACGGGGAGGCTCTCGGGCAGGTCGAGCTGCATCTCTAACTTGCGCGTCTCCGCAGAGTATCGCGCGGTCTCGACGGCGGCGCGAACGGCCTCGCCGAGATCCCCGGGGCGGAGCGTGTAGGACTTCGCCCCACGCTCGATCGCCGCGAAGTCGAGCACGTTGTTCACCAGGCGGGTGAGGCGCTCGGCCTCGCGCACGATGGCGTCGTAGTGTTCCCGGGCCTCGTCCTCGTCGTCGATGAGGCCGAGCTGCAGGGCCTCGCCCTTCACGCGGATCTGGGTGATCGGCGAGCGCAGCTCATGGGAGACGTTCGCGGCGAAGTCGGCCTTCTCTCGGGCGATCTCCAGCTCACGCGCCACCATGCGCCCGGAGAGGATGGCCCCAGCGGCGATGAGCGTCAGGGCGGCGCTGATGAGCACGAGGCGCTCGTTGCGCTGCCGGGCCTGGCTGCGGCTGATGTCGCCGCTGTCGGACGGCGTGATGAGGATCGACCAGCCGGGGAGCCAGGGGGCCAACGACCGCATCGCCAAGGCGCCCTCGTCTCGGCGCTCCTCGGGGCCGGTCAAGAGCACGGTGATCGAGGGGTCGGCGCGGGAGGTGAGATCGGCCACCTCGGTCAGCTTCTTGCTGATCTCCATGCGGTCCAGCGCGAAGGCGTAGTGGTCGTCGCTGTACCACAGCGTCGCCCACAGCGTGCGGTGGGTGACCTCGTAGTGGACGCTCGCCCCGGCGACACGCAGGCCCGTGGACCCGGCGGTCACCACGGCGAGCTCCGGGTAGAGCTGCTCGCCGTAGAACATCATCCGAGAGCGGTCCTCCAGGCGGCCACGCGAGCTGGCGAGCCAGTCCCGTGGGGCGTGGGGGTCCAAGAGGTCGAGCGCGCGGGCGATGAGCGGGGCCTCGCTGGCGACGCCTAAGGTCCAGCGGCGGTTGAGCAGCTCCTCGACCAAGGCCCGCAGGCTCGCGGCGGCGACGGCCGTGTCGTTCGGGAGCGCGGCCTCAGCGAGCTTGAGCCGGGCGAGGTCTCCCAGGCGAAAGCCGTTGGGATCGCGGACATCGGCGCCGCGGGCGAGCACGTCGCGGTAGAGCGCCAAGGCCTCGGGGGCGCGACCCGCGCGCTGGAGCGACCGCGCCCGGGCGAAGCTCGCCAAGGCCTCGACCTGCACCCCACGCGCCTCGGCGCCGATGCGGGCGTAGAGATCAGCGGCCCGGGCGGGATCCCCGTCGATGAGCTCGGCGCGCTGGGCCTCCAGCCAGGCCCCAGAGAGCGTGACGTCTGAGCCGACCGGCAGGCGCTCCCGAGGCGGCTCAAACGGCGCGGCGAGCTCGCCGCTGTCATCGAGGCGAAAGGCCACCCGCAGAAACGGCGAGAGCTCGGGCAAGGCGTCGAGGGGGCTTCGTCCCGAGGCCAGGCGCCGCTGCACCGTGGCCTCAAACTCCTCAAAGATCGCCGCGGTCTGCTCCAACATCGCGTCGGCGGCGCGCTCAGCGCGGCCCTTGGCCTCCTCGACGACGGCGAGCTCCTCGCCCCGCACGGAGCGAAAGCTGAGCCAGGCGAGCACGAGGCCCGGCAGCACCACGGTGACGGCGAACACCGCCACCAGACGCAGAGGGCCGCGCAGGTGGGTGAGGTCCGACATCGCCTGCACCTCACGCCCAGGCGCGAACCAGCCGATGAGGCGGCGCACGAGGCGGAGCGTGAGGTCAGGGCGTTGAGAAGACACCGCGCGGGCTCTGCCAGATCAGCTCAGGTGAAGGCCTGAATCCCGGTGATCCAGCGCCCCAAGATGAGGTTGTGGATGTCGTGGGTGCCCTCGTAGGTGTACACCGACTCCAGGTTCGCCATGTGGCGCATCACCGGGTACTCGTCGAGGATGCCGTTCGCGCCGTGGATGTCCCGGGCGGTGCGGGCGATCTGCAGGGCGATGTCGACGTTGTTCATCTTGGCCAAGGAGACCTGCTCGGGGATGAGCTCGCCCTTGTCCTTGATGCGGCCGGCGTGCAGCGCCAAGAGCTGGCCCTTCGTGATCTCGCGGAGCATCCAGGCGAGCTTCATCTGGATGAGCTGGAACGAGGCGATGGGCTTATCGAACTGGATGCGGGTCTTGGAGTACTCGACGGCCGAGTGGTAACAGGCCATCGCCGCGCCGAGCGCGCCCCAGGAGATGCCGAAGCGGGCGTTGTTGAGGCAAGAGAACGGCCCACGGAGGCCCTTCACGCCGGGGAGCAGGCGATCCTTGGGGATGCGGCAGTCCTGGAAGACGAGCTCGGAGGTGACCGAGGCCTTCAGGGAGTGTTTGCCGTGCATCTCCGGGGCGGAGAAGCCCGGGTCACCCTTCTCGACGATGAAGCCGCGGATCTCGCCGTCGAGCTTCGCCCAGACCACGGCGACATGCGCCAGGGTGCCGTTGGTGATCCACATCTTCGCGCCGTTGAGCACGTAGCTGTCGCCGTCATCGACGGCCTTGGTCAACATGCCGCCAGGGTTCGAGCCGAAGTCGGGCTCGGTGAGGCCGAAGCAGCCGATCATGCGGCCCGCGGCCATCTCGGGGAGGTACTTCAGCCGCTGGGCTTCAGTGCCGAAGCTGCGGATGGGGTGCATCGCGAGGCTGCCTTGCACCGAGACGAAGCTGCGCAGGCCAGAGTCGCCGCGCTCCAGCTCTTGGCAGATCAGGCCGTAGGCGACGTTGGACATGCCCGCGCAGCCGTAGCCCTCGATGTTGGCGCCCAGAAGCCCCATCTCGCCGATCTCGGGGACGAGGTGCATCGGGAAGGTGCCCGCGCGACAGTGCTGCTCGATGATCGGGATGATGCGGTCATCCACCCAGCTCCGAACGAGGTCGCGGACGGCGCGCTCCTCATCCGTGAGCTGCGCGTCGATGTTGTAGAGGTCCACGCCGGTGAACTTCTCCATGATGGACTCCGATTGTGGCGTGATGGGGGGTGTAGGGGTGTGCGAACGTTGCTTATCCGGGGCGAGCCGGGGAGGCTTGTGATCTCCCATCGGCGGTCACGTTGAGGTTATGGTTGTGGGTCACCCGAGTTGCGGCAGGAGGGACGATGTCGGCCAGGAGCTTCATCAACGGCGTCCCCGGCGTCGGCCTGCCCGTGGACGACCCGGGCTTCACCTTGGGCTGGACGGCCTTTGAGACCCTCCGCAGCTACGGTCGGCGCCCGTTTCGCCTCGACGCGCACCTCGATCGGCTCGTGGGATCCGCGGCGGCCTTGCTCGTGCCGATCCCGCCCCTGGCGCTCCTTCGGGAGGAGCTGCTCCAGCACCTCGGCGAGGACGAGGTCGCCCGGCTCACCTTGACCGCGGGCGGCCGCCGGGTGCTGGAGCTCAGCCCCGTAGACACCGCTCGGATCCGCCGCCCCGTGCGCTGCGCGCCTTGTTTGTGGCCGACGGATCTCCCCGTTCGAGGTCACGCCAAGCACGGCGCCCGGGCGTTCTGGGCCGTGGCCGCCCGTCGCGCGGGGGTGGAGGAGGTGATCCTGCATGACCGGGAGGGGCTGATCTTGGAGGCGAGCCGCTCAAACGTCATCGCGGCGCTCGACGGCGGGCTCATCACCCCGCCGGTAGACGGGGACGCCTTGGACGGCGTGACCCGGCGGGCGATCCTGGAGGCCGCCCAGGAGGCGGGTTTGCCCCTGAAGGTGGCGCCGCTGCGGGTGGACCAGCCCGTCGAGGAGCTCTACCTCTGCTCAACCCTCAAGGAGCTGGCCCCGGTCGTGGGCATGGCGAGCTGCGCCCGGGAGGGGTTCGGGCCCCTGGGTGAGCGGCTGTACGCGGCGCTTCGGGCGCTCATCCGGCGGGAGACGGGGGGTTGAAGACGGCGTCGAGGGTGGGGGCGGTGATGGCGAGATCGAACCAGCCATCGAGGGTCGATGAGTCCGCGGCGAGGATCTTCGCTTCAACCCAGTCGGGCGGGGCGCCGAATCGAAGACGAACCAGACGGAGCATGAAGTTCCGCTGGGCCTCGACCGCCGCCTCCAGCCGTCCCTCGAGCCTTCCCTCCAGCCGCCCTTCCATCCGAAGCCGTTCACCGGTACGCATTTAATCCTCCGCGAAA
The DNA here is from genome assembly GCA_041160755.1 of Pseudomonadota bacterium. Taxonomy (GTDB): domain Bacteria; phylum Myxococcota_A; class UBA796; order UBA796; family CAJQPC01; genus JADKFE01. The sequence goes on along the minus strand of JBEAVX010000864.1, from coordinate 5,367 downwards.
GGTCGCGCCTTCGTCTCAGGCCGGGCTGAAGACGGCGTCGAGGTTCGGCGCGGTGATGACGAGGTTCAACCACCCATCGAGGGTCTCCGCGTCCGCGGCGAGGATCTTCGCCTCGACCCAGCTCGGCGGGGCGCCGAAGCGGACACGGACCACGCGGAGCACAAAGCTGCGAAGGTTCTCGAGCGTCGCTTCCTGCCTTCCTTCCTGCCTTCCCTCTTGGCGCCCCTCCAGCCGTCCTTCCATCCGAAGCCGTTCGCCGTATCGCATCAGATCCTCCTGCGCGGGGGGGTTGAGGATCCCGCGCACCTCCGTCAACAAGGCCGAATCGGGCGCGCGCGCGCTGCGCTCATAGACGTAATGTAGCACCGCCAACGCCAGCGCGTCCCCTCGGCGCCGCTGCAGGGCCGAGAGCAGGTCCAGGTGCTCGCCGACGATCGGCCAGAGATCGGGATCGTGGGAGTGGCGCAGCAGGAGCATCGTGAGGCGGCCGCCGTCGCGGCCTGGGAGCCTGTGGTCGTCCCGGGCGTTGAGGTCCTCCAAGAAGAGCTGCAGCTCGGGGACATAGGGGCCAAGCTGCTGAATCGCCGCCTCGGGCGCGTCGATACACGCGGAGAGCTTACGTGGGCCTCGCCACGGGCGCGGGCCGTGGAACACGACGATCGGCAGGACCAGAGGCAGCAAGGCCCGAGGGGCGCGCGCCTTGTGCTCCTCCCACACCCGCTGGACGTACTGCTGAACACGCCAGGGCATGTCGGGATCCGGGCGGGACTGGTGCTCAAAGAGCAGAGTGAGCTGGGCGTGGCCTCCTTCGCGCCACGGCGCCTCAAAGCGCAGGTCGGTGATCCGGGCGCGGAGCTGGTCGTCGAGGAGCGCCCCCGGCATTGGCTTGAGGGTGTCCCAGGCCAAGGCGTCGCGGATGGGAGGTGGCACAAGATCCCGGGCGAGGTCGGCGGCCTCGGCGGGATCCCGAAAGATGGCGCGAAACAGGGTGTCATGGAGATGAGGCATTCAAGCGGCCTGGGCGGTCGCAGGAGGTGGCGTGACACCCATTAGCCGCAAGATCGGCCTCGATCTGACCGATCGATCCGCCGCTCCGTCAAATGTTCAGGGGCTCCTCGGTGAGCAGGCCCCCCACGATCCGCCACACCCGGCGACAGGTCGCCTGGGCGAGCCTTACGTCGTGGGTGACGAGCACGAACGCGCCGCCGACGGCGCCGAGCGCCGCCTCCAGCCGCTCCACGGACGGTAGATCGAGGTGGTTCGAGGGCTCATCTAGGAGCATCAACCACACCTCCCGATGAAGGGCGAGGGCCAAGGCGAGCTTTCGTGCCTCTCCAGGCGAGGGGCGCGCGCTGGACCACACCCGCTCCGGCGCCACCCCCAAGGCCGCGAGGCGATGCCCGAGGCGCCCGCGGGCCTCGGCGTTGAGGCCATGGGCCTCGGCCAGAAGCGCCTGCACCTCGGCCTCGGCGAAGGTCTGGGGCAGCACGAACAGACGCTCTGGGGGCAGGCGGCTGGCCTCGGCCAAGGCGCGCAGGAGCGTGGTCTTGCCCGCGCCGTTCGGCCCCCGCAGCCACACCCGGTCCTCACGGTGAAGGCCCAGCTCCACGGGGCCCTGAAGCGCCACCCCGGCGACCTTCACCGCCGCGAGGGGCAGGCTGAGCAGGCGCTCCCGTGGCGCGCTCACCCCGCCCAGCCGCAGCGCCGCGCCCAACGCCTCTGGGGTGGGCGGTCGCGCCAGGGTCTCGGTGAGCCCCTCCACCCGCCGCCGCGCCGCCGCCGCACGTTTGGCTTGGGCGGCGGCCCCCATCTCGGCGCGGCCCCGGGCGAGGATCCCCCGGGCGTCGGAGTCTCTGGGGCCCTTCATCCGGACTCTGGCGCTCACCTGACGATCCGCCGCCTCCCGGTCGCGCCGCGCCTGATCGTGGCGATGTTCGGCGCGTCTGAGCTGCCGCGCGTTCTCCTCCCAGCGCTGGCGCTCGGCCTCCTCTTCAGCCCGCCAGCGCGCGGCGGCGGCGGTGTAGGGCTCGTCAAAGCGCCGCACCTGCCCCGGCGTCACCCGCAGCGTGACCCCGCACAGGGCGTCGAGCAGCGCCCGGTCGTGGGAGACGAGCACGCCGACCCCACGGTGGCGACGCAGCGCGCTCAGCAGCAGGGCGCGGCCCGCGTCGTCGAGGGGATCGCTCGGCTCGTCGAGGAGCAGCACGTCGGGCTCGGACCACAAGGCGGCGGCGAGCTGCCAGCGGCGGCGCTCCCCCACGGACAGGGTGAGCCAGCGCCCGGGCCCGCCCGGCGGGAGCTGGAGCCGCGCGCGCCACCCCAGCGCTGAGGCGTCTTTGGCCCCGTCAAACTCAAGCACAAGCGGATCGGGCCGCTCGACCTCCTGGGCGCACAAGGTGACCAGGCCCGAGGGTCGCGCGGTGACCGCGCCGCGCTGGGGGGTGAGGGTGCCCGCGAAGAGGCCCAGGAGCGTGGACTTGCCCGCGCCGTTCTCGCCGACGAGGCCGGTCCAGCCCGGGGTGAGCGTGAGGTTGAGCCCCTCAAAGAGGGCAGGGGAGCGGGGCCAGGCGAAGGTGACCGCGCTGAGCGAGAGGGAGACAGACGACATGCGCACCTCAGACGAAGAGGCGCCACCAAGCCCGAGGGCTGGGGCGATCGACGGAGGTCTCGACGAAGCGGCGCCCACACGACGCGGGCGCTCAACCACACCGAGACGAGAGGCTCACCCGAGAGACGGGATGGGTGAGCGGGGTCTCAGGCGCGGCGCAGACGCAATGGCGGATCCCTCGGTGCGAGGCCAGCGTAGCTTCAGCGCTTCCGGCTGGCAAGTGGCCCGCCCAGAGCACAACACGCCCGGAGGAGGCTCCGAGCGTGTCGTCCGATCAGCGCGGTGGGCTCACTCCGCGCTGGGGTCGCCGTCCATCGGGATCTCGTCGGACGAGGGGAGCTCCTCACCGATCTCGCCGCCCTCATCGGGGGTGATGTCCGAGGGCGCCTCGGCGCCAGCGGCCTCACCCGCGGCATCACCCTCTGGGGCGGCCTGGGCCGGCTGACCACGACGGCCACCACGACCACCGCCGCGGGCCTCGCCACCACCGGCGCGCTCACCACCCCGGCCCGAGCCTTTGCGGCGAACCACGGTGTTGCCACGGTCGGACTGGTGCTTGACCTCGCCAGCGGCCTGGGCGGCCTGCTGCAGGGCGCGCTCGGCGCGCTCGACCTCGGCGGCCTTCTCGATCTCGACGGCCTGGCCGCTCGTGATGAGCAAGGTCGTCTGGGCCACGCGCAGCTTGTACAGCTCACGCTCGGGGAGGCCCTCGGGGGCGAAGTTGATCGCCGTCTCGAACTCGCTCGCGGCGGCGAAGACCTTGCCCATGCTGTAGTACAGCTCACCCAAGGCGAAGTGCGCCTCGTGGGGGTTGGACTTGCCCTTGAGCGCGCGCTGGATGCGCTGCTCGGCCTCTTCTTCGCGGCGGGTGCGCGCCATGACCCGGGCCAAGGCCAAGGACAAGCCGGGGTGTTTGCCCTCGAAGATCTTGTGGGCCTTGTGCAGACACCACTCGGCGCGGTCCATGTCGCCGTCCATGTCCAAGAGCAGGTAGGTCAGCTCCAAGAACGGCCAGCCGTAGCGGCTGGACTCCTTGATCGCGGCCTCCAGGAGCTCCTTGGCCTCCTCACGCAGGGTCGCGGCGGCGGCGCTGTCTTCGGAGACCATCGCCCGCACCCGCAGGAGGCGGCCCAGGCGAGCGCGGTGAACGCCACGCTCGGGCTCCAGGGACATCGCGAAGCGCAGGGCCTCCTCAGCGTCGGCCCAGCGCTCACGGCCACGGTTGACGAGCACCTCACCCAGCCGCGAGTAGGCCTCGGGCGCCATGGGCTCCAGGTCCATCGCCTCACGCAAGACGGCCTCGGCCTCCTCAAACCGCTCGGCCTCGAACAAGACCCCGCCCAGGCGGCGACGCAGGCGCGCCTCGTTCGGGAACGCCGCGGCGCCACGGGTGAGCGTCTCGATGACCTCGCCACGGGCGTCTTTGCGCTGGGAGAAGGCGTTGGCGGCGGCGTGGTAGAGCTCCGGCGTGGGGCAGAGGCGCTCGGCCTCGGCGAGCCAGGTCTTGAGCTCGTCCACAGGCGCGTTGTTGGCGGCCATGGCCTCCAGCTTGAGCGCGCGCAGCTCGGTGTTGCCGTGGGCTTGTTTGAGGATCTCGTTCGCCCGCTGCAGCGCCATGTCGGGGCGCGGCTGGCGGCTGCGGAGGAGCCCGGTCAAGGAGTTCACGACGGGGTCGTTGTCGGGGTAACCGACCTCAAGCCGCGCGCGGACCTTGCGGGCGGACACGAGCATGCGGTTGAGCTCTTGGGTGAGCGCGATCTTCTCGACGCCGGAGGTGGACTCCAGGCGCTTGGAGAGCACGGGGCCCACCTGCTCCAGGAGCTCGTACTCGCTGAGGTCGCGGCGGCCGATGGCCTCGGCGACCAGATCGTGCATGTAGAACCGGCGCTCGTCGGGGTTGCCCGGCAGGCTGTCGATGAGGCCCAGGTTGAGCAGGCGGATGCGCGTGTCGCGGGAGATGCCGAGGTCGCCGAGCTCCTTGCCCGTGAGCGGCAGGGGGCTGTGGCCGACCAAAAACAGCGCCTTACGCACATCTTCAGGCATCGCCCGGAGCGCGCTCTGGATGTGCTCGATGACCGGGGCGGTGTTGTCGGCCTGGTTCATCTTGAGGAACTTCTTGTCGTCGAGGAGCTTGTCGCGCTTCTCGGTGTCCCGCCACGCCACGGCGTAGAGCCGCGTCGCGAGGGGGTGACCGGCGGTCTGGTTGAAGACCTCGCCCATCTTGTCCCGGGGGACATCACCGGCGTGCCAGCCCTCGAAGATCGAGTACAGCTCACGACCGCGCAGGCCCTCGACGCGGAAGACGCGCAGGGCGAGGCGCTGGCCCTCTTTGTAGAAGACCGGCGCCTTGGTGGAGACGAACACCACCCGCAGGGCGACGACCTGGGTGAGCAGGGCGTGCAAGAGCAGGCCCGTGCGGTCTTGAGACCAGATCGCGTCGTCGGGGCCCAGCGCCGAGTCCAGGCCGCGCAGGACGATCACCTTGTCGGCCAAGGCCTCGTTCTGCAGGGCGGCGATGAGGCGCTCGATGATCAAGGCCGGGGCCACGGGCTCGCGGCTGTTGATCAGGGCCTTCAGATCCTCGTCACCAGCGACTTCAGCGAGCCGGGCGACGACGGTGTCGAAGCCGACGCCGCGCTGAAGGTGAACCTCGGGCAAGACCGTGAGGGGGGTGCCTTCGGCCTTCAGGGTCTCGAAGGCCGTCTCGATGAGCCAGCGGCGGCCCACGCCGCTCGCGCCGACGACGGCGATGGGGCCCG
>JBEAVX010000861.1:0-4556 GCA_041160755.1 Pseudomonadota bacterium | reverse complement strand
GATCAAGAACATCGTGGCGATGATCTCTTTCTGACCGGAGCTGAGCCCGTCGAAGCTGTAGGACGCGCCGCCGCTGTTCGGCGTGATGCGCAGGTCGATTCGGTTGTCGGTGCTCGCGCCGAGCTTCTTGACCGCGCCGCCCGCATAACGAGAGATGAGCGAGTTGAGCTTGGTGAGCAGGGTCTCATCCGTGACCGGGCTCGCGGCGCGCGCTTCAAAGAGGCCGCTCTGTTGCATCAGCGCGCGGATGAGCGTGATCTTGAAGGCGCTGATCGTGCTGAGCTCCGCGACCGCATCACGACCGTGCCGGCGTGCAGGGTGTGGCTCAACCAACGCGCTTAGCTCAACGCGACCTTCGGCGACCTTCCGATAAGAATGAAAAACCAGCACAGGAGGCAACAGCAAGGGCTCACTGGCGCGCCCGAGCAGGCTCTCCACGATGTTCAGCTCATCGCCGGATCTGTCCGCTGGCGGGAACGCAGCGCTCAACGCGGGCACATCGCCAGGGACCAGCTTGGTGGGGTGCAGCGCGTTGGTGGGGGTCTCTGACTGGCCTTCAAACTCCAGCGTGGGGACGATGGTGGCTGAGGCGGCGCCCGCGCGAATCAACTGGTCATACGGTGGCGGGACGGACTCCCATCGCTCGTCAAACACCCTAGGGTGAACGGCGCCGAGCATCGCCAACGCCGCGCACTCCAACACCGAGGTCTTGCCCACACCGTTCTTGCTGCCGAGAACATACACATCGGGGGTGCCTGGGAGCGTCGGCGTGGGCAACGACAGGTCGAGGTGATCAATCGCCTTGTAGTCTGTGATCTTGAGCGCGCTGAGCCGAACCTTTGGCCTGCGTAGCGGGCGATCCGGCGATCGATCTGGCTTTGGCATCGCTCGTTCCGTGGAGGGAGTGGGCTCGCGCCTCTTTATCGTGTCGCGCCGCGGGTTGCCGATGCGTGGCGTGGGCCCCTGCGCACGGATGGATGGCACACTTCTTGCTTAACCGCTCAGCACGGCGCAGGCCGCGCGCCGCTCGGGCCCCCTGAGCGACGCGCCTGCGCGGAGACACCCAGGCGCCTGTGCGACCTCCCACAGGCTAGGCGGAGACCCCCATGATTCACGAGCTGACCGGTGACCTGCTGCTGAGCGAGGCCAACCTCATCGCCCACGGCGTCGCGCCGGGCGACCACTTCACGAGCGGCCTCGCCTTGGCGCTCCGCGAGCGCTGGCCGTCGATGGCGAAGGACTTCCGGCACTGGTGCCACCTCAACCACCCCAAGGCCGGCGGCGCGTGGAGCTGGTCGGGCCCCAACGTCCACATCGCCTGTCTGTTGACCCAAGATCAGGCCGAGGACGAGGGCGGCACCCCGGGCCGCGCGAGCACGGCGAACGTGAACCACGCGCTGCGCGCGCTCAAGGGCCTCATCGAGTCCGAAGGCCACAAGAGCGTCGCGCTGCCCCGCCTCGCCACGGGCGTCGGCGGCTTGGGCTGGTCCGAGGTGAAGCCGCTCATTGAGCAGCACCTCGGCGGCTTGGGCATCCCGGTCTACGTCTACAGCCACTACGTCGCCGGACAGAAGGCCACCGAGCCCAAGGCCTAAGCCCAGGCCCCTCGGGCTCAGAGAGATCGCCCTGGCGCGTTGGCAGAGGGCCGCAGGAGATGTGATCGGGATGCTCCTCGTGGCGACGCCTCGCGTCAGGGCTTTTTTGCGACAGCCCGTCGGATGAATTAATGTGACAGAATGATGCGACAGAATGGTGTGACAGGATGATGTGACAGGATGATGCGACAGCGGCGCTCAGCCGGTCGCGCAACGCAGCGGCGTCAGGGCCGCGATCTCGTTGTTGTCGTTCTGACGCGCCAGACGTAGGTCGTAGTCCGACTGCAGGTTGAGCCAAAACTCGGCGGTGGTGTTCAGGACCCGCGCCAGCCGAAGCGCGGTGTCTACGCTCACGCTGCGCTCGCCGCGAACAAGCTCAGAGATGCGCATCCGGGGCACCTTCATCGCTCGCGCCAGCTCAGACTGGGTGATGCCTGCAGGCTCCAAGAACTCGATCAGCAGGATCTCGCCTGGGTGGGATGCTTGTAGCGTCATGTGATCGCCTCCTCAGTGGTAGTCCACCAGCTCGACATGGGATGGTCCTTCAGGGGTCCAGCGGAAGCAGAGCCTCCACTGGTCGTTCACCCGGATGCTGTATTGGCCTGCGCGATCACCACGCAGAGCCTCTAGGCGATTTCCGGGTGGAGATCGGAGGTCAAAGAGCTCCACTGCCGAGTGAAGCATCTGAAGCTTTCTCAGGACGACGGTCTGCACAACGATGGGCAGATGCCGCACGGGCTGTTGGTTGAAGATGCTCCGGCAGTCTGAGTCTCGGAACGACACGATCATGGTGTCGAGTGTATCGTAAAACGATACAAGCGCAAGCCCCCTAAGGCTCCGGACCCATCGGCGTCGGCGTCTTGGGCGGCGCGGCGGTCGGCGAGGGGCGCACGAGGCGCACCCCGGCGTCTCGGGGGGTGGTCTTGGGGCGGCGCAGCGCGCCGTCGGGGTTGAGCCAGGAGCGGCCGGCCAAGGCGAGGCCGTCGTCGGTCCACACCCACTCCGCGGCGTTGGAGCCCATGCCGACGAGGCGCTCTGGCGGCGTGTCCGCGCGCACCGCCCGGGTGGGGCCCTTGGGATCGAGGCGCTCGGGGGCGCTCTGGGCGCGGGCGGCCTCCCACTCGGCCAGGGTCGGCAGGCGATACCCGTTGGACGTGGGGTCGAGGGTCACGCCGCCGGTCTCGTCGATCACGTAGGCCGGGGTGAGCCCCTCGGCCTTCGAGAGCGCGTTGGCGAACTCCATCGCGGCCTGGGCGCTCACGCCGGTCACTGGAAGGTGTGAGCCCGGCTTGAGCGAGGGGTTGTCGTCCCGCAGGGCGTCCCACTGGGTGTTCGTGACCTCGGTCACGCTCATGAGCAGGGTCGCGTCGCCCCACTGGAGCGGCGTGAACAGGATCGGCGCGGTCAGGGCCATCGACGGGGCGTTGAAGGTCTGGGGGAGGGCGAGGCTCGGCGCCGTGCCCGCGTCGACATCTTCCGGGACGGTGCCCTCGGGCGGTGCCTCCGTCGGCGCCGTGGGCACGGCGGAGATGACCTGGAGCGGATCGGTCATCACCCGGCCCACCCCCCAGCCCGCCAGCGCCGCGAGCAGCGTCGAGGCCACCAGCAGAGAGCGCCGCGCGCTGGAGAGCCCGCGGGGCTTGAGGGGCGCCACCACGGGCTGGGGGGCGCTCGGCGGCGGCAGGACGGCGAACAGCTCCTCCGCCCCGCCTTGGCCGTCGTGATCGTGGAGCGCGTCGCGCAGGGCCTCGACGAAGGTCCCGGCGTCGGCGGGGCGCTGGCTGGGATCCGTCGAGAGCGCCGCGCGCAGGAGCGCCTTCACCGCGGCGGGGGCGCTCGTGTCGTTGAGCACCCGCATCACGCCCAGAGACGGCGCCGGGGGATCTTGGCCGCCGCGATAGCAGGTCAGCGCGACGAGGCCGAGGCTGTAGACGTCGGCCCGAGGGCTGGGGTGGGGGTCGGCGTCGAGGAGCTCTGGCGCGGCGTAGAGGAAGGTGCCCATGCCGCCCAAGCTCAACGTCGCCGAACGATTGAGGCTCTCGACGAGGTCGAAGTCGCTCAGATACGCTCGGCCCGAGGCGTCAAACAGGATGTTCGCGGGCTTCACGTCGCGGTGGATGATGCCCGCCTGGTGCGCGACGGCCAGAGCCTCGCCGACCTCCAAGACGGCCTCGATGGCCCGGGTGGCGCCGAGACGACCGGCGGCGAGGGCCTGGGCGAGATCTCCGCCGGGCAGGTGCTCCATCGCGAAGAACCAGAAGCCGTCCTCTTCTTGGGCGTCGCTGAGCACACGCAGCAGGTGGGGGTGATTTAAGGCGCGCATCACCTGGGCACCCCGCACAAACCGATCCCGGCGTGAGGGCTGGTCGGCCCAGTGGGGGTGCAGCACCTTGAGCGCCACGACCTTGTTCGTCTCACGGTCCAGCGCCCGCCACACCGCCGCGAAGCCGCCTTGGCCGATGCGCTCCAGCAGCTCATAGCGGCCCTGTCCGAGCAGCTCACCCGCCTGGAGCACCGGGCCGCGCCGCAGGCTCTTGCGAAGGCTCACGATCTCTTGCTCGGCCTCGATGACCTCCGCGCCTTGGGCGGCCAAGGCGTCGCGCTGGGCGTAGGCGGCGCGCATCTGCGCGGTGAGCGCCTTGCGGGTGTAACTCACCGCGTCGACGTTCAGAGAGGACGAGGAGCCGAGGCTCTTGCTCATCGGCAGGCCGCCGGACGGGGCGGCGGGCGCCGGTGGCGCGGAGAGCGTCGGGCGCTCGGACTGTGCTTGATCGTCCTCCTCCTCATCCATTACAGAGGGCGCGGCGCCTCGTGGGGCCTCGGCGCTGTCGAAGGAGACGTCGAGCCCTCGCTCGCGGAGCGGGGCGGCGCTCGCGGCGGGGGGCGGCGGCGCGGCGGCCTGCCGATGAGCAAGAGCCTCGGCTCCTCGTCCTCTCTGAACGTCGACGCGGTGAGTTACAC
>JBEAVX010000770.1:0-3708 GCA_041160755.1 Pseudomonadota bacterium | reverse complement strand
ACAACAACACCGTCCTGCGCAGCGAAGGGTACCCGGCGCTGGTGATGCTCGCCGCCCCGGGCCCCGACTCCGGCGTTTGGAACAACCTCTTCGTCGTTCAGAGCGACTGGATGGCGTCGATCTTGGGCAACCCGGCGATGTCCAACAACCTCTGGTGGCAGACCACAGGCGATCCCAACGCCTGGTTTGACCACGACGGCGCCTGGTACGACGGCATCGACGCCTGGCAAGCGACGGGCCAAGAGGCGAGCAGCCTGTTCGTAGACCCGATGTTGGCGCCGGGGGAAGGCAAAGACGCCGCGCGCATCGACCCCGGCTCCCCGGCGGCAGATGGCGGGGTCACCCTCCCCGGAGACGGCCTCTGTGACGGCTTCGGCAACCTGCGCGACGCCGTGCCCCACATCGGCGCGTATGATCCCGGCGGTTTGGCCGACCCTGGCTGCGACAACTGACCCGCGGTCACTCGTTGACGGCCGCGACAACACGCCGCCCCACGCCGTCGCCTCGATGTGTTAAGCGTGCGCCTTAACAACGGAGCGCCCCCATGCACATCGACGTGCTGCTCATCCAGATCGCCGCGGTCTTGCTCGTCGGGCGCCTCTTGGCGCGGGTCGCGAAGCGGCTAGGGCAGCCCTCGGTGATCGCGGAGATCGTCGCGGGCATCGCCTTGGGGCCGTCGCTCTTGGGTGCGCTGTGGCCGGCCGGCATGGCGGCGCTGTTCCCGGCGGACTCCTTGCCGCTCTTGGGCACCGTCGCCCAGCTCGGTCTCGTGTTCTTCATGTTTCTGGTGGGCCTGGAGTTTGACCCTCGGCTGCTCCAAGGTCGGGCGCGGGCGGCGTTGTCGATCAGCGGCGCGGGCATCGTCGCGCCCCTGGTGACGGGCGTGGGCTTGGCCTACTTGTTGCCCGCCGACCTCACCATGCCCGGCGTGCCCCAGCACTCCTTCGCGCTGTTTGTCGGCGTCGCGATGAGCGTCACGGCCTTCCCGGTGCTGGCCCGCATCCTCACCGAGCGCCAGCTCGTGCGCACCCCCGTGGGCGCTCTGGCCTTGGCCGCCGCCGCTGTGGACGACGTGAGCGCCTGGTGCCTCTTGGCCATGGTCGTCGGCATCGCCTCGTCGTCGGGGCTCGGCGGCGCGGCGCTCACCGTCGGGCTCACCCTCGTCTACGCCGCCGCCGTCTGGTTCCTGGTGCGCCCGATGTTGACCCGCCTCAGCCCCCGGCCCGGCCAGGAGGTCTCCGTCGACGGGATCACCATCGCCGTGCTCGCCGTGGCGGTCTCGGCGCTGATCACCGAGGTCATCGGCGTTCACGCGCTCTTCGGCGGGTTCCTCATCGGCGCGGCGATGCCCCGAAAAGGCGGGCTGTCCGCGGCGCTCACCGAGAAGATGGAGGACTTCGTCACCATCGTGCTCTTGCCGCTGTTCTTCGCGTTCAGCGGCCTACGCACCGAGATCGGCCTGATGCACGGCGTCGAGGACTGGATGTGGTTCTTCGTGCTCCTCGCCGTGGCCACCCTCGGGAAGTTCGGCGGCAGCGCCTTGGCGGCGAAGCTCTCGGGGATGGGCGCCCGGGAGTCGGCGGCGATCGGCGTGCTGATGAACACCCGGGGGCTCATGGAGATCGTCGTGCTCAACGTCGGGCTCGACATCGGCGTGATCAGCCCGCGCATGTTCACGATGATGGTGCTGGTGGCCCTGGTGACCACTTGGATCACGAGCCCGCTCTTGCGGCGGCTGTACACCCGCGAGATGGCCGACGCCGCCTTGCCCCTCCCCTCGCCGACGCCGCCCGCCGCGCCCGGGCTTCGGGGGGTGCTCGTCTCGGTCTCCGACGCCCAGCTCGCCGCGCCGCTGATTCAGCTCGCCGCCGCGCTCACCAATGACCCCGACGAGCCGATCTGGGCGGTTCACCTGCGCCCAGCGGAGCGTATGCACGAGTACCTTCGCGCCGATGAGGAGGGCGGCGACCTCACCATCGAGGCCGTGGAGCGCACGATCACCTCCTTGGGCCGACCCTGTGAGGTGCTGGCGTTCTCCTCCGCCAACCCCGACGAGGACCTCGTGCGGGTCGCGGCGCTCAAAGGCGCGCGGCTGGTGCTCTTGGGCGCCCACCGGGGCACCTTCGGCGACGAGAGCCTGCGGGGCCTCGCGGGCGCGGCGCTCACCCGCTGCGCGGGCACCGTGGCGATCTACCATCACCGTGGCTTGACCCAGCTCCAGCGCGCGCAGATCGACATGATGACGCCGCACCACGTCACCTTGGTGCAGCTCACCTCACGGCTGCACAAGGCCGGGGTTCAGGTGAAGCCGATGGGGTCTCCGCCGATCGACGGCCCGCCCGATCTCTTGATCCGTGGCCACAGCCCCGGAGATCCAGAGCCCGTCGTCGGGGACGTGAGCCTGCTCGTGGTGCGGGGTCCGGCGGCGGCGCCCGCCGCCAGCGCCGGTTGAGGAGGGCGGATGCACCTCGGCGCCACCCTCGCCCTGCTGCGCGCCCACAGCGGCCTGACCTTGCGGGGCCTCGCCGCCCAGGTCGGCGTCTCGGCGGCTTACCTGAGCCGGGTGGAGCATGGCCACGACCCCGCGCCCACCGGGGAGCGCGCCGTCGCCATCGCCGACGCCTTGGGCCTCCCCCGGCCGCTGCTCCTGAACCTGATCGACGAGGTGCGTGGAGACGCGACGGACTGGCTACGCGCGACGCCCACCGGGCGGCGCCTCGCCTCGGCGCTGCGGCGACGGCGGCTCACCGAGGCCCAGCTCGCGCGCATCTTGGCCATCGTCGAGCGGGAGCTGCCCCTCGACCCCGAGGACCGCCCCGCCGGGCTCGGCGCCCTGGTTCACCCCAGCCGGGCGCTGCTCCGGGTGCGGGCCTCACGTTTGGAGGAGGTCTGGACCCTCGCCACGATGCGGCTCGCCGAGGGGGCCCAGGCCACGGCGCTGCTGGAGGAGCTGCGCCGTGAAGAGCGCTCGCAGACCGCCTGTGTCGGCGCGCAGACCGTGATCTCCTTCGCCCGCGCCGGGGCCGACGCCCCTCGGGCCTGCCTCGTCCACTGCGTGAGCCCCCTGCCCTTGCCGACGCCAGACGCGGCCCCGCCCCGGGCGGTGTGGGTGCTCGCCGGGGTCAGCGCCGGAGCGGCCGGGGCCGACGCCTTGGTGAGCGCCGCGCACCTCGCCGATGAGGGCCTCGTGCGCGCCCTTCAAGACGCCACCTGCGGCGCCGAGGTCGTCGCCCTCGTCGAGCAGCTTGAGCGCCAGGGCTTCATCGGTCGGCGTGAGCACCGCACCAACTGACCAATGGTCATTTATTGAGCAGCGCCCGCGTCCAGCCCGGATCCACCCCCGCCCAGGCGTGAACCTGGGCCCAGAGCTTGTCCCGCTCGGCCTCGTCCTCACGGGTCCAGGGCAGCATGTGGGTGGGCTGGGGCGCGCGGTCGAGCCACAGCTTGCCTTGTTCCCCACGAATCCGGGGGCAGGCCACGAGCCAGATCACCGTGTCGGCGCCCTCCTCTGGGGAGCGCAGCCGCCCCGCCGTGAAGCGGTGGAAGGTCGGCAGGCCCTTCTCGACGCCGGGGGTATCAGCCCAGCCGGGGTGCATCGTGTTGAACGTCACCCCTGTCGCATTAAATCGCGCGGCGAGCTGCTCGCTGAGCACGACCTGGGCCCGCTTGGCGTCGGCGTAGGCCTGCACACCGTCAAAGCCCTTGTCT
>JBEAVX010000737.1:0-6683 GCA_041160755.1 Pseudomonadota bacterium | reverse complement strand
GATCAAGAGGCGGTAGGCCTCCAAGAGCTCGCGCTCGGCTTCCTTTAGCTCCGCCACCAGGGCGGTGTGGGCGCCACGAAGCTGCTCCAGGCTGAGGTGGTCGGCCTTCATGGTCTGGTGCTCGGCGCGCATCTCCTCCAGTCGGTCTTCAGGCAGCTTCAGCGTCGTTCGGGCGTCGAACCTTGAGGGTGGCCTCCTGGCCAACCCGTGGGCCTGACCCCCGGTTTGAGGGTGGCACCCTAGCCCACCAGTGACCGGGATCGCCCCCTCGAAGGTGGCGCTTGGTGCTACGACATCACAGAGGGCCACCTCAAGGGTGGCCGGTGCGCGGCGCACGGCTGTGGCTGGCGGTCCATCAACACCTCCCTGCGAAGGGCTCACCTTCGGAGCTGAGCGTCGAGCACGATGGTCAGCCGCACCCCCCGGGGGTCGGCCTCCTCGTGAAGGGCGGCGGCGCAGGCCTGGAAGCCGGCCTCCTCAGCGCCGCGCTCATCGGCGCCCTGGGCGCGGGCCGCCTCCATGGCGCTGCGTACGCGGGGGGTGATGCGCTCGACCGCCGCGAGGGCGCGCTCGATGAAGGTCGGTTGGTGCGCGCCGATGTGCCGGGTCAGGGCCTCGCCGAAGCCGTAACGTTGGCCCTCGGCCTGGGGGGGCGGCTGCCAGGACCCCGAGAGGCGGATGCCCTCGGCCACCACCTCGCGAGCGCACGCCAGGGCGGTGGCGGGCTCGGGTGAGGCCAGCCAGGCTCGGCCGAAGCTCTGCTGGGCGCAGCCGCGCACGCTGCGGGCGTCGTCGGACCGAATGGGCAGGTCGGTGGCCTCGGCGCACACGGTGAGAAAGGCCGCGCCGCCGCGGCTGAGCTCGGCCAGGGCATCGTCCAGAGAGGCGCTTGCGGCGAGGGTCTCGATGGCGCGGGCCATGAGGAAGAGCGGGTGGGCCCCCGAGCCGCCGCTCGCAGGTGGGGGTGTGAAGGGCACAATGGCCGCCTCGAAGGCCTGGATGGGGGCCGTCCACACATCGAGCAGGGCTGGCAGGTGCTCGGGCCAGGTGGCAGCGGGCCGGGCTTCGAGGCCCCGCTTCACCTGTTGTTTGAGGAGCTCGACGCCCGGGCTGCGGGCGCCGAGGCGGGCTTCCACCGCGGCCCGGATGTTGGACTCCTGCTGGTCGCGGGCCAGGGCCTCGGTGTCATGGCGACGGCGATAGGCGACCTCGGCCTTCTCGCCCTTGAGCGCCCAGGCGGGCTGATCCGCCCAGCGGCGCCTTCGTCCTCTCCTGTAGTCGAAGGCGGCGATCCAGGCCTGCCGCAGCGGAGGCTGCAGCGCCTCGGCGGTGGGCCAGGCGGCGCCGGCAAAGTGTCGGCGAGTGAAGGCAATCCGCGGGGCGGCGCCTTCGGTCAGCACGTCGCGGTGGTGGATGCGCACGGAGGGCAGGCCGTGGCAGGCGGCCAGGTGGGCGTGGTGCAGGTCGAGGATGGGCACGAGGGTGAGGCGAAAGGCCACGCGCTCCCGCCGCGCGGCCTCGCGAATGGCGGCCAGCAGGGGGTCGATGGGCAGGCCGGGCACGCTGTACACGGCGACCTGCACCACCGGGTGGTCATGCTTCTTGTCATCGAAGACCTCCAACAGGCGGTCCTCAGGCGCGGTTAGTGCCAGCTCGGCGGCCTCCCAGCGGGCGCGCAGGTCATCGAGGGCGTCGCTCTGGGCGAGGGCGCCTTCGATGAGCTCGGTGAGGCGGTCGCCGTTGTTCTCTTTGCCCGCCCCGCGCACACAGGCCAGCACCGCGAGGCCGGCGGCGGCGCCCACGGCGAAGTCGCCCGCCAGACTCGGGGCCGAGAAGACCCCGTTGTAGCGGCCGTAGCCATCGACCAGCGGCTCTTCTTGCACCTCCAGCGGGATGCGCGGCGCGGCGTGGCCGGTCAGGCGGTGGTAGAGCTCGGCCAGAATGGCGATGCGGCGCTGCTCTCCCTCCGTGGGGGGGCGGGGCACGACGGCGGCGCCGAAGTGGGTGATGAGGGAAGGCAGGCCCAGCTCGGCGAAGGCCGCGAGGGCGATCTTGAAGCCCTTACGCTTGGCGCGCTCTTGGAAGCGCAGCCCCTGGGGGGCGTTGGCCAGCCAGCGCTTGGGCAGGGTGGTCAGCTTCAGGCCCCGCTCGGCGGCGGCGCGCACGGCGGCGCGCAGCAGGCTGTTGCCCCCCGCCCAGTAGCGGCGCAGGTGGTCGAGCAGGCGCAGCAGGACCTCGTCAGGCAGGCGCAGGCAGAGCCGGACCAGAATGGGCCCGGTGGTGGCGATGTGGCGGCGGTCGCGATCGGCGTCGAGGTCGGTGAGGCGATCGTCATAGGCCACGCTCAGCGCCGCGCCGTGCTTGAAGCTCAGCCGGGACCGGATCTGACGGCGGTAGTAGACCTCGCCCTTGTTCTTCTCGGGGCTGTGATACAGGCCGATGCCCAGCCCCTCATCGACGAAGAAGGGCTTCAAGAGGCGAGGGTTCTTGGGGTCGTGGAAGAGCTCCGCGGCCTGCTCGAAGCGCCGGGCGAGGCGATCGGGTACCCCGCTGAGGCTCAGATAGCTGCCGGGGAAGGGCGGCTCGACATGCTCGACGGCGTAACAGAGCTCCCGGCCCAGGATCCCACCTTCGTAGTGGACCTCGTCGAGGAAGGGGCGGATGCGCCAGTCACCGGCGCCCGCCTCCATCCCGACACCGAAGTCGCGCAGCAGCACGAGGGCGCAGATCTTGAAGCCCTCGCCGAAGCCGCCGGCCGAGCGCAGGTCGCTGGCGCTCTTGGTGGTGCCCCCCAGATACCTCAACAGGTCCAGGGCAAAGACGGTGGGCCCCTCGATGCGCACGGTCTTCTTCTTTTTGTCGACCTCGATGCGCACCTGGTCCAGAGAGCCGGCGGCGTCGAAGAAGTTCTGCACCACGTCGCGCACCACGGTGGGGGCGTCCCAGCGGACCTTGTAGGTGTCGAGCAGCGAGAGGCGGTGGATGCTCATTTGAGGACCTCCCGGGCGACCGCGAGGCAGCGCGCCGCGGCGGCCACCGGATCTCTTGTGGCCAAGAGCTCGGCATCATGGGCTTCAAACATGGGGCGCCAGGCCTCGATCGTCTGTCGTATGTCGGCGGCCAGCTTGATGCGGTGGCGCTCGGACACCTGGGCGAGGCCGTTGCCGCGGTGCTCGCCGACAAAGGCCTTCAGCCGACGATGGGGCCGGCCTTCCCCGCGGATCCAGGCGGCGGCCTCGAAGCGCTGGAGGGCGGCGGCGATGAGCTCATAGTCGGCGCGAATGACCTCGGGCGCGGGCACCGGGCGCTCGCCCTTGTGGGTCCACCAATCGGCATCCAGCGCCAGCGCGATGAGGGTGGCGCGCCCTTCTTCGTCGGTGTCGAGCTGGAAGGCCTCGGCGCAGAGGGCCCGGGCGGTGGCGAAGATCGCGCGGGCGGCGGCTTCTCCGCCATCCGCCCCCGCGGCCACCGCGAGGCCCTGACAGGCCCCCATCGCCTGGCGCTCGAGCTCATCGGCGTCATCGAAGTCGGGATCTTCTGCGCGCAGCAGTCCGGCAGTTTGCATGAGTGAGGTCATGCCCGCCTTGACCTCGGCGAAGGCCTCGTCGCGACCCGGGGGGCCGGCGGCCACCACCTGGGCGATGAGGCGAAAGGACGCCTGGGCGCAGCCGCAGGCCCAGGCATCCTCCAGCTCATCACCCAGCCAGGGGCTCCAGTGATCTCTGGCCATCCGCCGCAGCTCGCCCCCGAGGTTCGGAGGCCGCGCATCGGCTTCGCGCCCCGGGGCCGCCAGGTCGCCGGCGCGATCGTAGGCCAGCTCAACCTCGTCGGGGGCGTCGAGGCGGGTCAGCAGGTCGAGGTCCGGCAGGGCATGACCGCCATAAGAACGGACGCGGAGGGGATCGGGGCTCGCCTCGACCGGCTGCACATCGAAGCCATCGATGCGCACCGTGGGCAGGCCGGGCAGGGACCAGCGGCGCGCACGCTCCTCGGTCCAGACGGGGATGACCGTGATCATCGCCTGGTGGCCCGGGCGGGTCTCCACCTTCTTGATGATCTGCTGCACAAAGGGCCCGGTGCTCGGCAGGCCCGGCGGCACGAAGACCTGGATGTAGCTGAAGTGCGTGTTCTCGCGAGACGTGCCCGCGTGCGCGCTGAGCTTGAAGACCTCGACGGTGCTCTTCCAGGCGGGCGGCACATCGGCGAAGGGATCAGGCGGTGGCGGCGGCTCCACCGGAGCGTTGCGTCCGTCCTCCGCGGCAAAGCGCTCGCGGACAGCGCGCACGTCGGCGGGCGCCGCCAAGGTGTGGAAGAGCAGAACCTCCAACCGCCGCCAGAACGCCTCGTCCTGGTCCCCCCCAACCTCGTGGGCATACTCGTGCAGCAAGGTGGCGCCCGCCCCGGGCAGCTCACCGGCCAGCTGGGCGGCGTTCATCACGACACGATCGGGAAAGTGCTGGCCCAGGATGGCGGCGCGGCCCTCGGGATCGTCGAAGACCTCGAGCCGCTTCTTGCGCGGCTTGCTCCGGGGGCTCTCCTCTTCGGGCTCTCCCATGAAGCGGCGATACAGGTCCTCAACCAGCGCGCTGCGGGCGGCTTCCCTGGGGGTGGGCGCGCGGGTCACCAGGGTGTGCTGATAGTGTTGAGCTGCCCTCGGCATGCCCACCTCACCCAAGGCGACCAGGGCGATGCGAAAGCCCTGCCGCTTGGCGAGCGCCACCGCGTGCTCATCCCCCCCGCCGGCCAGCCAGCCCAAGGGCCAGCCCTCAAACCGCAGCCCTCGGCTCGCGGCGGCCTTCAAGAGCGCGCTCAGCACAGGGTGTCCCTGCTCCCAGAAGGGTTGGAGGTGCAACAAAAGGCCAAAGAGCTCGGGGGGTTCGAGGGCGCCACCGATGGCCTCGGCCAAGAGGTTGGGGGCCAGGTCCCGCCGGTCACGATCCCCTTCCAGGGCGTCGATGGCTCCGTCGTAGCACAGGTGCAGCGCCTCGATGGCGGGGTAGCTGTGGTAGCCCACCACGCCCCGCTTCTGGCGGCGGTAGAAGAGCAGCCCCACACCAGAGACCGAGCCGCGATACACCGCGGCACGACCATCGGCCGAGCACGCCAGGCGCTGCTGGAGCTCCGGGTGGCCGCGGTGGCGGAAGAGCAGCGGGGTGCCGGCAAACGCGGCGAGCAGCGCGTCGTCGCAGCCGGTGAGGCGCAACCAGGCGTCGGTGGTGGTCGGATCCTCTGGGGCCCAGGCGTAGCAGAGCTCGCGGCCGAGCGGCACCGGGTCAAGCACCACCTCGAAGCCGCGCGGGCCGGAGCCCGCCCACAAACGCACACCGAAGTCGCGCACCGCCACGAGGGCGGCGATCTTGAAGCCCTCCCCGAAGCCACCCACGGTGCTGTCGTCGCGCTTGGTGGTGCCGCCCACATAGAAGAGCAGTGTGAGATCAAAGACCTGCGGTCCCCGGATCTCCACCGTCCGGGTGGCGACATCCACTCGGAGGCTGAGCGCTTCGAAGTCGCCGTGGGCGTCGAAGAAGTTCTGTACGAGATCTCGGGCGAGGGCCTCACGGGACCAGCGCACGCCATAGGTATCGAGGATGGACAGGCGGACCAGCTCGGCCATGACGACTCCAGGCGACAGGACCGCTGATTGAACGCCAGTTGGGTCGGGAGAGCAAGTGGCACGCATCCCCGCGCAGTCCTGATCGGAGTTTCACCCATTGGGGTGTGGTGTCGCCCATGCCCATCTCAGCCCGAACGGGGCCCTCTCGTCGCGCGAGGGACTCAGAGTCCCAGATCGCGCGACCGTCCAGCAGATGATGTCGCCATCGAACGCGGCGCACAGCGGCGGCAGCGTGAACTCCTCTCCCCCGAGCCGCTGAACCCGTCGCGCCTTGCGCTGGCGCGCCGCCGACCGGCTCGCCACCGACGCGGACTGCAGCAGCGGCAGCGCGTCGTCGGGGCCTCTCCGCGCGCGGAGTCGGCGGTTTGAGGCTTCAGAGGGGCCTCTCCGCCCCTATCGCTCCTACACATTCTCTGAATCTCAAGGTTAGGCAGCCATTCTCGACAAGTCACAACGGACAGAACAGGCCGCTCACGCACGACGCGGAGCCCGGGAGGATCGTCTTCGCGCGGGGTCGCGAGAGGCTTACGCCGTAGGTTGGGCGGAGGCCAAGGCGACGGCGCGGCTCCCACGCATGGCCCTCAGCGGCGTCGCCTGGCGTTGTGATTGGCGCGCAAAGACGCCAAGACGCAAAGGTGGAGAGGGAGGCGCTGAGCGCGTCAACGGCCTCGGCGACCTTGCTCATGCTCGCCCGCACGCGGCTGAGCAGGTCGAGTTAACGGGCGCGTTTGTCGCCGATGATCACGGACTCGCGGGCCACGAGCACGGGGTTCGCGCCAGGGGCCATGATGGCGACCTGAAGGCCCTCGGCGGCGGAGCTGGTCTGGACGCGGCCAAAGGGGAGGAGGGTGCGGGTCATCAGGGACTCCTAGACGGGAAGGTTGAACGAGCGGCATGACGAGCACGGCCAGCAGGCGACCCAAGGCGCCGCCGGGGGTGCAAGCGGTCTTGGGCGGCTTGTCTCCGCGGGCGCCCTGTCGTAAACTCCGCTCCTCCCCTGGGCCGTGACGCGCCCACCTGGTGCCCGCTCATGCTTCACCTGCTCACCGCCGTCCTGTCGCGCGCGCCT
>JBEAVX010000781.1:0-6277 GCA_041160755.1 Pseudomonadota bacterium | reverse complement strand
GGCTGAGGCTCAGGGCCCCGTCACCCGGGTCCAGATCCAGCGGTCCTCACGCCGCGCCAGGTTGTCGCCGACCACGGTGGTCTGCGTGCTGTCTACGGAGATCGGCAGGCCGTCCGACAAGGAGTGAACGGCGAGCATCACGCTGCTGGAGTCCGTGGTCGGCATCTGCAGCATCGGCGCGCCCTCGGCGGGCACCATGGTCTTCAGGGTGTGCTCCAGCAGGGCGGCGAGGCTCTCGGGATCGGTGCGGGTGTTGAGCGTATAGGTCGCCGTGCCCTGCTCCGGGCGGATCGTCGCGTCGATGGTGACGATAGACTGCAGAGTCGGGCCGCCCATGGGCCCTGGCGACTCGAAGCGGGTCTCGATCCGCTCCCCATCGCCCATCTCCATACAGAGCGTGCCCAAGAGCGTCTGGGGCTCTTTGAGCAGGAGCTGGGTCGCGGACTGGGGGTCGGCGTACATGCGCTTCACGGACTCGAAGGCCTCGGGGGGCGTCTCCGGCGGCAGCATGGCCTGCACTTGGTTGAGGATCACGCTGACCAAGGCCTCGCGGTTCGCCACGTCGATGAGCTGGCCATCCTTGACGACCAGCTCCATGGCCGGCATGTCGAAGCTCCCGATCATCGCCCGCGCGGCGTCGATCAGCTCCGGGGGGCCGGTCAGCTCGGTCGCGCCGATGTCGAGGCTGAGGCGATCTTCGGCCGTGACGGTCAACACCGCCGGAGACACCGAGGCGACCTGCTCCAGACCCGGTCTCCGGCTGTCGAGACGCCGCCGCTCGTAGCGGTATCGGATCGAGGTCCCTACGGGCCACTCACAGGGCAGCGCCACGGCCGGGCCGACGGCCACAGGCGCAGGCGCAACGTCAATGGGCGCCGCGTCGATGGGCGCCCTGCTGGCGCACGCGGCGGCGAGACACAACAGGACGAGGCTCACACAGCGCATCAAGCTCTCCAAATGACCTTGTGCGCCTCACCTATCTGTGGCGCGGCGAGCCCGCACCACCGCCATCACTCAAACACCACCCACACCAGCAGGCCACCCTCCAGCTCCCGCAGCGCACACCGGGGCGCGCCGAGGCGCATCGAGCCGGCGCGGACGGCGACCTCCTCGCAGAGCTGCACCTCCAGGGCGCCCCGGTCCACACGGCGCAGGCGCACGTCGCGGGGGTGCAGGGCCATGCCCGCGCCGAGGGCCTTGAGCACGGCCTCCTTGGCGCACCACCCGGCGGTGATCTTCCAGGGATCGCCGCCGTGGGCGGCGGCCTCGTCGTCGTGGAACCACTCCCGCACGAAGCTCTCGTGGCGCGGCGTCACGGCCTCGATGTCGACGCCGACCCGGCCCCGGGCCGTCGCCACCGCCACGGCGCGGCCGCCGGAGTGGCTGATCGACAGCCGAGGGCCTGGGACGCCATCGACCTCACACACGGGCTCCCCGGTGGGCAGGCTGCGCACACGCAGGGCCGAGTAGGGGCGACCGGTCAAGGAGGACAGCGCGCGCTTGGCGGCGATGCGCCCGGCGATGCGGTCGGCGACCCGCTTGTCAGCGCCCCGGGCCCGAAGCTCGGCGAGCTCCTCGTCGCTGAGGATGCCCTCGACGGGCTCGGAGCTGCGGGCCTCGCCCCACCGAACGGCGGGGGTGTCCATGGGCAGGCCCACCGGCGACGCGGCGCCGAACGCCGTCTCCGCCCAGCCCTCCTCGGGCTCTTGGAAGCGGTCACGCTCGGGCAAGGGGCCCCGGGCGACCATCCGGAAGCCGCGCAGGCACAACACGCGGCCGTCTTCGCCGTCTACATCGACGTCGTAGAGCTCGCCCACCCGACGCACCTCCAGGGTGAGCGCCTCGCCGTCGCGGGCCTGGCGCACCAACCACAGGGCCTCGACGGCGGCGGGCAAGGCCATGACGCCGTCGATGACCATGCTGTGCAGCCCGGCGGCCTGGAACGCGGCCTCCAGCGCGAGGGGGCTCGTGAGCAGGTCCTCGGCGATCACGGCGTGCTCGACCTGGGCGCTCGCGGCGAGGCCGTCCCGGGCCACGGAGTCCGCCCCACGCAAGACCTGGAACGACGTGCCGTGGAAGAAGCGCTTGTAGATCGCCGCGCGGTTGATGGGCTCCTCCGGGAAGAAGCCCGGCGGCATCTGGGAGATCGCCGGGGGCGTGCCCAGGAGGATCGTCGCCGAGAAGTGCTCGGCGCGGATGCGTTTGTTCGCCGCCGAGCGCCGCTCGGAGAACAGCGTGCAGCGCACCTTGCCGTCGCCCAAGGGGATCGCGCGGAGCTCGATCTCCGTGGGCTGCTGGCGGTAGAGCTTCACGGGCTTGTCAAACCGCACCCGCTCCACACCGACGTAGGGCTGGCCGGGGCGGGCCATCGTCGCCACCGCCGCCATCATCTCCACGCCGATGACGCCGGGCAGCACAGGCACCTCGTCGATGCTGTGATCGAGGATCCAGGTGTCGCGGTCGGCGTCGAGGGTGTAGCGGGCGACCACCGTGTCGCCTTCGAGCTCCATGGAGTCCAAGAAGCTGTGGTTGGGCTTGGGCACGAGGTTGCCCAGGCGACCGGCGACGACGAGCTCTCCGGTGACCTCGGCGGCGATGAGGTCCACGGCCAAGGACGCCCCGGCCTGGACCGGCATCAGCTCCACGCCCTTGGACTCCAGGAGCTGCTGCATCCCGCCGCGCACGGCCATGCCGACGCCGCCCCAGGCGGTCCAGCACACATGAAGCGAGCGGCGGCGGGCCTTGCAGATCTGGGCCAGGGCCTCGTTCGCCGCGGCGTAGTCCACCTGACCGGCGTTGCCGAAGCGACCGGCGACGCTGCCCATGGACAACAGCCAGGCGCTCTCGGGCAGGCGCTCGGCGAGGGTGAGCCCGCCCAGGGCCTTGCCGTCAAACACCCGCTGGAAGGCCTTGAGGTCCTTGTCTTGCAGGAGGCGGCTCTCTTCGACCCCGGCGCCGTGGATGCAGCCGTCGATGCGGCCATAGCTCTCCAGCACGTCGGCCACGAGCTTACGCACGGCGCCGACGTCGCCCATGTCGACGCTGCGGAAGTCCACGCGGGAGCCCGTGGCGAGGAGATCCTCCATCGTGCGGCGCACCTCCTCGGCGGCCCGAGGACCGGCGAGCTTGGCGTCGATGCGCCCGGGGCTGGGCTTCTCACCGGCGGCGATGAGCTCATCCCGGATGCGGCGCTTGGCGGCCTCCTCGTTGAGCGGCGCTGCGCCCGGGGGCGTGCGGCCCACGAGCACGAAGGTGCCCGGCGCGCGGCGGGCAAGCTCCAAGACCACCGACGCGGTGACCCCACGGCCACCGCCCGTCGCGATGACGACCTGGCCGACCTTGGGCTTGGCCAAGGCGGGCGGGTGCGACTCGACGGCCAAGGCGACCACCATCCGCACGCCGTCGGGGCCGTGGAACACCTCAGGGGAGCCGTCGGGCGCGGCGAGCTCGTCGCAGAGCAGCTCCGCGATGGAGTCCACGTCACGATCGGGGGAGACGTCCACCACCCGGGCGTGACAGGACTCCCATTCGCGGCCCAGGGCCTTCGTGAACCCGGCGCGGGAGCCGTCGAAGAAGGCCTGGTCCGGCGTCATGCCGTGCATCTCGCCGAGCATGGTGAGGCAGAGCCAGTCCCGGGGGGTGCGGCCCACCAGGGCCTTGGCGGCGACGAAGGCCTCCAGGGCGTCGGCGGCGAGGTCGATCACGGCGTCGACGTCGGGCTGGGGCTCGTCGGGATCGACGATGTGCACGATCGACGCGCCGCGACGCTGCAGCGCGCGGTCCAGGGCCTCGGTGACCGGGCCCTCGCCGAGCAGGCGCACCTTGCGGCCACGGAGGCTGGCGATGACCGTACACGGCCGGGGCACGAGCGCCGGGCGGCGCACCCAGAACGAGCGCGGGAGGTCCGAGGCCGGATCCGACAGTGGCTCGGAGACGTCGTCGCCGTCGTGCTCGATGAACGAGCGGGCGGCGGCGAGGTGGGCGCGGTCCTCTAGCCACGCCGCGAGCTTCCGCACCGTGGAGTGGTCGGCGAGGCTGAACTTGTCGTCGCGGGCCACCCCGAAGGTGGCGCGCACCTCGGAGAAGATCTCGGCCTGCTTCACCGTGTCGATGCCCAGGTCGGCCTCCAGCTCATAGTCGGGCTCGACGTCGCTGGGGCTGTAGCCGGTCTTCTCGCAGATCACGCCGATGAGGTGGTGGAGCACCGCGCCCTTGGCGGGCACCCCGGCCGGGGCTGAGGACGCGGCGGCGGCGGCCAAGGCGGCGACGGGCGTGGGCGGAGGTGGGATCTCGATGGGCGCGGCCACCACGGGCGGCGCGGTCACCACGGGCGGCGCGGCCACCACGGGCGCGGCGCTGAGCCGGGAGGCCATCCACCCGGCGAGCTTGCGCACCGTGCCGTAGTCCGCGAGGCTGAACTTGTCGTCGCGCTCGACCCCAAAGGTCGTGCGCACCTCGGAGAAGATCTCCGCCTGCTTCACCGTGTCGATGCCCAGGTCGGCCTCTAGCTCGTAGTCGGGCTCGATGTCCTCGACGCCGTAGCCGGTGCGCTCGGCGATGACCTTGCGGAGATGCTGGAGGATCTCGGCCTCGGTAGGCCCGGCCTTCACGGCGACCGGCGGCGCGACCACGACAGGCGCGGCGGCCACCTCCACAACGGCGGCGGCGGCGCCCTCCTCGACGCGTAAGGTGCGCTGCTCCACGAACACCCGAGGGTTCGCCGCGCCGGTCACCTGGGTCAGCCACGCGCGCTGCCGCGCCGGGTCGGTCACGCGGTCGTCGCCACGGCCCAGCCCACGCCAGGCGGCCAGGGCGATCTGCGAGCCGAAGCCCGCCGAGAGCCGCAGGGCGAAGCCGAGGTCAAACGTCCCGCCCGTCGAGATGCGGAGCTTGCCCAGGTCGGGGTCGGGCTCCCGCAGGTTCGGCACCGGGGGCACCTGCTGGTGCTGCAGCACCTTCACCGCCGCCACGTCCTCGATCCCGGCGCCCATGGGGTGACCGGTGAAGCCCTTGGTGTTGGCGATGACCACCTCGTCGGCGGCGGGGCCAAAGGCCCGGCGCAGCGCGGCGATCTCGGCGGCGGCGGACCCACCCCGGGCGGGGGTGAAGGTCTCATGCGACATAAACACGGCGCGTTTGGCCATCTCCGCCGGGCTGACCCCGGCGCGGGCGCAGGCCTCCCCGACGAGGCGGTCAAAGAGCGCGGCGATGTGCTCGGCGTCTAAGCGGCTGCCGTGGAAGGCGGAGTTCGCGATCTGCGTCGAGAGCAGCTCCGCGATGGGCGTGAGACCACGCGCCTCGGCGTCTTCAGCGCGCTCCAGCACCAGGCCGACGGCGCCCATGCCCAGGATCATCCCGTGGCGGCGCCGGTCGAAGGGCAAGGCCGCGTCCTCTAGGCGGGCCTGGGTCGTCGCCGCCCCGGCCGCCATGAAGCCCGCGCCGACCCACTCCAGCATGTGCTCCGAGGTGACGTCGTCGGCGCCCAAGACGAGCACCCGCCGCGCCCGGCCGAGCTGAATCCAGTCATCGGCCAAGGCGATGGCCAAGGTCGTGGACGAGCAGGCCGCGTTGACCTGGGTGTTGGGCCCACGGGCCCCGATGAGCTGGGCGAACTGCGAGTGGCCCATGGACAGGATCTGGAACAAGAAGCGGCGGTCGAAGTGGCCGTTCTCGTCGCGGCCGCCGCCCAAGATGCGGATCAGCTCGTTGTAGCCGGGGAAGGCCGAGGCGAAGATCACCGCCGTGTCGTCGCGCCACGACTCGGGCAAGGCCCAGCCGGTCGGGCGGCGTTTGCCCGTAGACGTCTCTTGCCAGGTGCGCACGAGCGGCACGCCGGCGTCGCGCAGGGCCTCGATCCCGGCGGCGAACGCGAGCTCTGTGGCGCGGTCGAGCGCCTTCACCCAGTCCTTGGAGATGCCGTAGTCGTTGACCAGATCGACCTTGCCGCCGCGACCGGCGAGCTGGATCACCTGGCTGTCTTCAGTGACCGGCAAGAACGAGCCTTGGCCGTCCTCGCCCTTCACCAGCCGCACGAGGCCCTTGTCCATGAAGCGGCGGCGCAGCTCGACGGGGATGGTCGAGATGCGCTGCTCACCACGCAGGAGCGCCTGCACGTTGTCGGGGGCGAAGACCTCGTCCCCGCCGGGCAGACCGACAGACGCGCCGGTGCAGACCACCCGGGCGCGGGCGGCGGGCAGGGCCATGGCGGCGGAGATCACCGGGGCCGTGGGCATCGGCGAGGCCGGCGGCGCGGGCGGGGCGACGGGGATCACCGGCG
>JBEAVX010000708.1:0-3958 GCA_041160755.1 Pseudomonadota bacterium | reverse complement strand
GTCGAGCGCCTCTTGCACCGGGACATAGGCCGTGGGGGCCGGGGCGGCGGCGGCGGGCCCCTGCTCACCCGCGGCGGGCTCGCCCGGGGCGGCGTCCTTGACGTCATTGCCGCCCGCGCAGGCGACGAGGAGAGAGAGCGCGAGCACAGAGAGGGCGAACGAGCGGTGATTCATGGGATTACTCCTGAGACGAGGCGGGGTTATTCGTGTCCGGGCCGGGCCGCAAGCCCCCGACGCTGCGGGCGACGCCCCCCAGGACACGATGGGGCGACGGGCCGGGTTCCCAGGCGCGCAGCACGCCGTCTGAGGGGCCGACGACGAAGGACTCGTTGGGGACCTCGCTGCCGTAGCCGAGCTGAACGTGGGCGCCGAGCCGGGCGCGGTGGCCAATCGCCGAGCCCAAGAACCAGGCGCCTGAAGACACCCGCTCCCCCCGGTGGGCCACCCGCACGGGCTTGTCGAAGGCGAGATCGTAGGTGGTCACGCCCCAGGCCACGAAGCTGTCCCGGCCAAAGACGCAGGCCTGGTGGCCGTCGCCGGAGGAGATGAACGCGCCGGGGAAGGCCACGCAGAGGTTCACCATGCCCCGGCGGCTCACCCGGGCGCCGTCGCCGAGCACCGAGGCGTTCACGATGGCGTGCTCCTCGATCTTGACCCCGTCGCCGACGACGGCGCCGCGCACCACGGCGTAGGGCCCGATCTCGACGTTGTCGCCGAGCACGCAGGCCTCGACCACGGCGGTCGGGTGAATCACGACCTTCTTGCCCCGCACGGTGAGCGCCTGGGCGAGCACGAAGGGGTTGAGCGAGCGCGCCCGCAGCAGCAGGCCCAAGACGCGCCAGACCTTCACCAAGGGGTTGAGCCGCTGAAACTTGCGCTTCTCTCGCTCAAAGGTGCAGGCGATGGCCAGCCAGTTCACGCGCAGCAGGTGCACCCAGTGGTCGATCTGGTGCACGTTCGCGTCCGAGGTGACGACCTGCTTGGGCGCGGCGTGGGCCATGGCCCAGTGCTCGATCTTGTGGGGCTGGGGCTCAAAGCCCATGTCTACGGGCACGCCGGGCACCCCGTCAAAGCTCGGCGGGGCCCCGGCGGGCAAGATCGCCACCTCGTACAGCCCGGGCTCGGGGAGGTCTTGCAGCGCCGCGGTCAGCTCGGCCCACACCGGGTCGGTCACCCGCAGCCGCGCCGGGGCCTGGGCCTGCGAGATGAGGCGGAGGATCGCCGGGGCGGTCACCCAGGTGCGGTCGGAGACGAGCACATAGGGCGCGTCCGCCGGGGGCTCGGAGACGACGGTGAGCCCCGCTTCAGCGAGCTCCCGCGCGAGCAGCGCCCGCAGGGGCCGGTTGAGCACCGGGCAGTCCCCGGCCAGCTCACCGAAGGGGGCGATCGGCGCCGAGCGGGCGACGATCACGGCGTGGCGTGGGGCGGAGGGTGCGGGCACAGCGCCTCAGAGCGGTTCGGAGTTTGTGGGGAGCTGCGCTAGCTCTCGGCGAATGTCCCGGGCGAGCAAGGTGGCGCCGAGGGCCTCGGCCTCGGAGAGCGCCGCCTGGAGGAGCGCCTGGGCCTTGGGGGTGTCGCCGCGCTCCCGGGCCAGGCGCCCGGCGAGCCAGCGCCCGGTGAGCGCGCTCTGGGGGTCGCTCAGCCGCGCCAAGGCCGCCGTCGCGTCGTCGAGGCGGGCCTCACCGGCCTCGTCCCCCCGCGCCGCGGCGAGGTAGCCCAACCACAGCTCCCCCAAGGCCGCCAGGCGGTGCGCGCCCTGCTCGACGGCCTGCTCCTTCGCCCGGTTAAACGCCGCCCAGGCCCGGGGCGGGTCGCCCAGCCGCACCAGCGCCTCGCCGATGTTGTACAGGTTCACGATGACGCTCACCCGCTGGCCTGTGCCCGCGCGTAAGGCCAAGGCCTCGCGGAACAGCGCCAAGGACTCGTCGTAACGCTCGGCGGCGTGGGTGGTGAGCCCCAAGGCGTTCACCACCCGGCCCAAGAGCAGGCGGTCCCCTGCCCGCTCGGCCTCGGCGCGGGCGCGCCGGAGCAGCTCCATCGCCCGCGTGGTGTCCCCGGCCCGGGCGTAGCGGTCGCCCAAGCCCAAGCACGACATCGCCGCGAGCTGGGCGTCGTCCCCGGCGAGGCGTAAGGCCGCGGTGAGCGCCCGGTCGGCCTCGGCCCAGTCCCCCTGATCACAGGCCAGCTCACCCAAGGCCTCCAGAAGCTCCACCTCCAGCTCGGGGAGCCCGAGGGCCTGGGCCGAGGCCAAGCCGAGCTCCAGGTGCGCCCGGGCCAAGACCACGTCGCCCCGGGCGGCGGTGAGGCGCCCCAAGGCGAGGCCCGACCCAAGCTCCAGCTCGGCGAGGCCCAGATCTGAAGCGATGTCTTGGGCGATCTGGAGATCCCGCTCGGCGGACTCGTCGCCCAAGGTGAGCGCGACCTCTCCGGCCTTGAGCCGCAGCCCCGCCTCTCGCTCCAGGGGCCGCCCCTGGCCTCGCCCGCCGCCGCCCTCTTCTTCAACGGCGAGGCAGAACGCGAGGCCCTTGCGGTACTGCTCCAGGGCCCGCTCCAGGTAGGCGCCCCGGCGCAGGTGGTCCCCGGCCCGCTCGGCGAAGCGCGCCGCGTCGTGCAGGCGCCCGGCCAAGGCGTGCTGCTCAGCGAGGGTCTCGGCCCACTCGTGCAGGCGGTCGGCGTAGACCCGCTCGATGGCGTCGGCGATGAGGTGGTGGTTCACCCGGCGCTGGGCGGTCAGGGTGGTGCGCCGGGCGACCTCCCACACCAGCTCTGAAGGGAAGCCCAAGGCCCCGTCGCTCAAGGGGTGCAAGAGGCCCACGTCGAGGAGCTCTTGAATCGGCCCGTCGCTCACCTCCAGGCCCAGGGCCGCGCGCAAGAGCGCCGCCGGGAAGCTCGGCCCGATGGCCGCCGCCAGGCGCAAGGCCGAGCGCGCCTCGGGGTGGAGCTGGTCAAACCGCGCGGCGATGAGGCCCTCTAAGCCCGGCGGCAGGCTCACCTGCACCGCTGGATCTCGCAGCCGGGCGAGGCCGTCCTCCACACGAATGAGCGACCGCTCGTGCAGGGTGCGCACGAGCTCGACCATGTACAGCGGGTTGCCTTCAGCGGCGCGGTCGATGAGCGTGAACAGCCCCGCCGAGACCGAGCGCGCGCCCAAGAGGTCGGCGATGAGCGCCAGCCGGGCGGCGTCGCCGAGCGCCCCCAAGACCACCCGCGCCGCGCCTTCGGGCAGGCGCAACGATCCTTCGTCTTGGGCCCCGCGCGGCGAGCCCGGCGGCGCCTCCGCCGGTCGGGCGGTGAGGATCCACAGCGCCCTGCAGCCCGCCGTGGCCGCGCACAAGGCCGCGATGGCCTCCCGCTCCACGGCGCTCACCCGGTGGAGATCCTCCAGCACAAAGATCGCCGGGCGCTCATGGCACAGCGCCCGCACCAGCCGCGCCATGCCCGAGACCCAGACCTCTCGGCCCGCCCGAGGCTCGTCCTCATCGGCGGAGAGCAGGGCCGCGAGCTCTCGGGCGTCGCTCTTGGGCAGCCCCAAGGCCCCGAGCCGCTCCGCCCGCGCCCGGGAGACGGCCAAGGGCGTGACTCCTTGCTCCTCGACGCTGCACACGCTCATCACGAGATCCCGCAGCGAGCACAGCGGCCCGCCGCCTTGGCTCGACGCCGCCCGGCCCACAAAAAACGCCACCTCGGCGCGCTCGGCGAGGCCACGCACCTCTCGGGTGAGCCGGCTCTTGCCGCTGCCGGTGTCGCCCAACAAGGCCACGACGCCGCCACGCCCTTCAGCGAGGGCCTCCATCGCGCGGGCGAGGCGCTCTAGCTCGTCCCCCCGGCGCACCCAGCGGCTCCCCGGCCCGGCGAGGCTCACCCGGCGGCGCCCGCGCAGAAGCGCCACCCGGCCCTCGTCGTGCCCCCGGCGCATCGGCGGCCCAGGCTCCACCCGCCAGCGGTCGGCCGCGGCCCG
>JBEAVX010000700.1:0-7601 GCA_041160755.1 Pseudomonadota bacterium | reverse complement strand
GCCCACAAAGATGGCGTTGAACCAGTACAGGAGGCCGGTGATCGCCCAGGCGAACCCCAGCCGCAGGGGCGCTTGGCGATCCTCCAAGGGCGCCAACGACTCGAAGATCACCCACAGGGCCGGGGCCAACATCGCCTGGGTGGGCCGCCCCTCGGTGAGCTCCAGGAGCGCCCACGGCGACACGCTCATCAGGGCCCCGGCGAGGGCGCCCGCGAGGCGATCCCCGGTGAGCCGCGCGCCCAAAGCCGCCGTGGCGAGGCCGTTCGTGGCCATCAACAGCGCGACGAAGAGGTTGTAGCCCCAGGTAGGCCCCAAGAGCGCCCGCAGCGGCCAGGCGAGGAGCGCGTCGAGCACGCTGAGCCCGGTGTGGCCCAGCACGTCTTTGCCCCAAGGATAAAAGAAGAGCGTCGCGGGCTCTCCGCGTAGGCCCTCGGCGAGGAGGCGCGGCGCGAAGTGGTAAAACCACTGGGTGCCGTAGCCGTCGATGTACTCAAGCCCGAGGAGACGTGATCCCCAGCCGGGCAAGCTCGGGCCGAGCACGGCGACCCAGAGGACGGCGCCGACGATCCAAGGGATCCACGAGGGGCTCAGCGGTGGGATTCGCACGGCGGAAGGATACTGCGTCGTGGCGCTTCTGCCGAGACGCCCGCTTGCCAGGGCGCCGCCGTCGCGCTACTTCTGCCCGGCTTGGCGCTCTGCCGTGCACATCTCACACTCTCCCGTAAGAAGACGCGCTGAATCGCGCCTTCCAATGCGAGGTCCTCATGAACACGAATCCTGGCATCATCGGCCGCAAGGTCGGCATGACCCAGATCTTCGACGGCGACACCATCGTCCCCGTCACCATCGTTGAGGCCGGTCCTTGTGTCGTCCTCCAGGTCAAGCGCGCGAGCGGCAAGGACGGCTACGAGGCCATCCAGCTCGGCTTCTTGGAGCAGAAGGCGCACCGCATCAACAAGCCCGAGGCCGGCCACTTCAAGAAGGCCGAGACCACCCCCAAGAAGCACGTCCAAGAGCTCCGCGTCGCCGACGCCAGCAAGTACACCGTCGGCCAGATCCTCACCGCGGGTGAGGTCTTCCAGGCGGGCGTTCGCCTCGACGTCACCGGCGTCTCCAAGGGCAAGGGCTTCCAGGGCGTCATGAAGAAGCACAACTTCAAGGGCTTCATCTCCAGCCACGGTACCCACGAGTTCTTCCGTCATGGTGGCTCGATCGGCACGCGCCTCACCCCTGGCCACGTCGCCAAGGGCCGCAAGATGCCCGGCCAGATGGGCAACGCCCAGGTGACCGCGCAGAACCTTCGCCTCGCGAAGGTCGACGCCGAGGCCAACCTGCTGTACATCCGCGGCGCGGTGCCCGGCGCGACGAACGGCTACGTCACCGTCCGTGCTACGCTCAAGAAGTGGTGATCCGCTGAGGATCACCCCGGGCTGAGCCTCTTCGGGGGCTCGGCCACAAAAACGAGGAGGTCCAGGTGAACAAGGTCTACGCCTCCGCCGCCGAGGCGGTCGCGGACATCCCCAACGGCGCCACGCTCATGGCGGGCGGCTTCGGGCTCTGCGGGATCCCTGAGAACCTCATCGCCGCCCTCGTGGCGCAGGGCACGTCGGGCCTCACCGTCGTGTCCAACAACGCCGGAGTGGATGACTTCGGCCTGGGCTTGCTCCTGCGGACACGCCAGATCCGCAAGATGATCAGCTCCTATGTCGGCGAGAACAAGACCTTCGAGCGCCAGTTCCTCGACGGCAGCTTAGAGGTTGAGCTCTGCCCCCAAGGCACCCTCGCCGAGCGTGTTCGCGCGGGCGGCGCGGGCATCCCGGCCTTCTTCACGCCCACGGGCGTCGGCACCTTGGTCGCTGAAGGCAAAGAGGTGCGGGAGATCGACGGGCGTAAGTATGTGATGGAGCGCGCGCTCACCGCCGACTTCTCCTTGGTGAAGGCCTGGAAGGGCGACCGCCACGGGAACCTCATCTACCGGGCCACGGCGCGGAACTTCAACCCCGTGATGGCCACGGCCGGGCGGGTCACCATCGCTGAGGTCGAGGAGCTCGTCGAGCCCGGCGAGCTTGATCCCGACCTCGTGCACACCCCCGGCGTGTATGTGCAGCGGGTCGTGGTCGGCCAGAGCTACGTCAAGCGCATCGAGCGCCGCGTCACCCGGGAGGCTTAGATGGCGACGGATCGAGACGGCCTGGTGCGCCGCGCGGCCCAAGAGCTCCGCGACGGCTTCACGGTGAACCTGGGCATCGGCATCCCCACCTTGGTGGCCAACCAGATCCCCGCCGGGGTGGAGATCGTGCTCCACTCCGAGAACGGGCTCTTGGGCATGGGCCCCTACCCCACCGAGGCCGAGGTCGACGCCGACCTCATCAACGCCGGCAAAGAGACGGTCACCACCCTGCCCGGCGCGAGCTTCTTCTCGTCCGCCGACTCCTTCGGCATGGTGCGCGGCGGCCACATCGACCTCACCATCCTCGGCGCCATGCAGGTGAGCCAATTCGGCGATCTCGCCAACTGGATGATCCCCGGCAAGATGGTCAAAGGCATGGGCGGGGCGATGGACCTCGTCGCGGGCGCCCGGCGCGTCGTCGTCACCATGGAGCACACGGCCAAGGGCCAGGCGAAGATCCTCCGCCAGTGTGACCTGCCGCTGACCGGCGTGGGCGTGGTGAACCTGATCATCACCGAGCGCGCCGTGTTTGAGGTGAGCCGCGAGACGGGCCTCACGCTCATCGATCTCGCCGTGGGCGAGACGGTGGAGAGCGTCGCCGCGGTGACCGAGGCCCCCTTCGCCGTCCGCGAGCCCCTCGGCCAGTTCGGCTGAGCCGCGCTGCCTGGGCCAAAGCCGCCCTCACTCGCGGCGGTAGTTCGGGCTCTCTTCAGTGATGATGACGTCGTGGACGTGGCTCTCTTTGAGGCCCGCCGCCGTCATGCGCACAAACCGCGCGTTCTGCTGCATCTCGGAGATCGTCCCGCAGCCGGTGTAGCCCATGGACGCGCGCAGCCCGCCGACGAGCTGGTAGAGCACGTCGCCGATGGGGCCCTTGTACGGCACCCGGCCGACGATGCCCTCGGGGACGAGCTTGCGGGTCTCGGCCTCGGGGTCGCCCTCCTCGGCCTGGAAGTAGCGGTCGGCGGAGCCCGCGCGCATCGCCTCGATGGAGCCCATGCCCCGGTAGCTCTTGTAGCGCCGACCGCCGAGGAGGATCACGTCGCCGGGGGCCTCGTCTGTGCCCGCGAGCAAGGAGCCGACCATGACGATGTCCGCGCCTGCGGCCACGGCCTTGGCGACGTCGCCGGAGAACTTCACGCCGCCATCGGCGATGAGCGAGACCCCGGCGCGGCGCGCGACCTTCGCGACTTCAGCGATGGCGGTGATCTGGGGCACGCCGACGCCCGCCACGACGCGGGTGGTGCAGATCGAGCCCGGCCCGATGCCGACCTTGAGCGCGCTCGCCCCGGCCTTGATGCAGGCCTCGGCGGCCTCCGCCGTCGCGATGTTGCCCACGATGAGGCGGATGTTCGGCCAGGTGGCCCGGGCCTCCTCCGCGGCGCGCAGCACGCCGCTGGAGTGACCATGCGCCGTGTCGATGACGATCACGTCGGCGCCAGCGTCCAACAGGGCCTGAATCCGGTCGGGCTGGCCCGGGCCCACGGCGGCGGCGACGCGCAGGCGGCCGCGCTCATCGGTGATCGAGAGCGGGTACTTCGTGGAGTTCTCGATGTCCTTGATCGTGATGAGCCCGGCGAGGTCGCCCTGGTTGTCCACCACCAGGAGCTTCTCGATCTTGTGCTCCTGCATCAGGTCCTTGCAGCGCTCCAGCGGCGTGCCCGGGCGAACGGTCACGAGGCCGTCCGAGGTCATGATCTCGCGGATCTTGCGGTCGGCGCGGCGCTCAAACCGCAGGTCGCGGTTGGTGAGGATGCCCACCGCCTTGCCGTCCAGCGTCACGGGCACGCCGGAGATGGCGTGGCGGCGCATGAGCTCCCGGGCCTCGCCGACGCGCTGCTCGGGGTGCATCGTGATCGGGTCGAAGATCACGCCGGTCACGGCGCGCTTGACGCGGTTGACCTCGGCGGCCTGGCGCTCGATGCTGAGGTTCTTGTGGATGACGCCCATGCCGCCGTGCCGGGCCATGGCGGTGGCGGCGTGGGCCTCGGTGACCGTGTCCATGGCGCTCGACATCACGGGGATGTTCAGGCGCAGATCGGGGGTCAGCCAGGTCGAGACGTCCACCTGCCGAGGGAGCAGATCGCTCGCGGCGGGCAGGAGGAGCACATCGTCAAAGGTCAGCGCCAGCGGCGGGGTGTCCTCAAGCACATGCACCTCCTGAGAGGGCCCCCTGTTAGCCCCCACCTGCCCCGCCCGCAAGTGACGAATCGGAGGCAGGATCCCCAGGCCCGAGGGCTTGCCCAGCCCACAAAACCGGCGCATCTTGGGGACGATCCGTTGAGGTGCGCCGTGCAAAGAGCCCTCTCCTCGTTGAGCCTCGTGGCGCTCCTCAGCGCGTTGTGCCTTGACGTTGAGGCCGCAGACGAGGCCGCGCCGATTCGCCTCGCCACCGTCGCGCCCCTCGGCACCCCGTGGAGCGAGCAGCTCGACGACTCCCGAATCCGCGCCGAGGCCGTCGAGTTCACCGTGACGACGACCTTTCGCCCGGCGGGCTGCAGCGAGTGGGATCTCCTGGCGGCGATGGGCCTCGGCGAGCCCGGGAAGCTCGGCCCACACGCCGCCTGCACCCTCACCGAGCCGCTGGACGGCGCGCTCTTGCCGCTGCCGCTGCTCGCCGAGGCCTTCGGGCTGCCGACCCTTCGGCTCCTGGAGCTGCCGATGCTGCTCAGCGCGCCGCCGACCCGGGCGAACAGCCGAGACGACGACCCCAGCGCCGCCAGCGCGGCCTTGGCCGACCGCGCCTTGGAGTCGGTGATGATGGAGGAGGCGGCGGCGCGCCTAGAGTCCAAGGGCCTCGTCGTCATCGGCTGGTCGGAGATCGGCTTTCGCCACCTGTTCACGTCCGGCCCCGCGCTCACCGCGCAGGAGCGGGCGACGCTGAAGGTGCGCGCGGCGAAAGATCCGCTCTCTGTCGGGAGCTTGAGGCCCTTCGGCTGGGAGGGCATCCTGGAGGTCGCCGCGTCAAACCTCGTTCCTTGGCTCAAGAGTGAGCAGATTGACGGCTTCGACGGCACGCCCTTGTTCGCGGGCAACCTCTTGGCGATGAGCGACGTGGGGGGCCGCGTGAACACCATCACGCTCACCCACCACAGCTACGAGGCCGCGGTCATCGTGCTCAAGAAGGACCGCTGGGAGGCCCTGTCGAACCCGCAGCAGCTCGCGCTGCGGGTCAACCTCGTCGCCCGAGGCGCCCAAGCCCGGCGGGACGTGCGCGCCTTACAGCTCGACCTGCTGCGGGTGTTGAGCTCGCAGGGCCGCGAGGTGATCCGCCTCAACGCTGAAGAGCACGCCCGGGTGGCCGCGGCGGCCCAAGAGGCCCAGACCCTGTTCACCCAGGGGCCCGAGGAGGCCGCCGTCTACGCCCGGCTGCGCGAGGCGCTGTCCGACACGTTATAGCGGGGGCTGAGGTGACCCGACCCATGACCTCCCTCACCGCGTCCGTGTTCACCATGACCAGGCCGCGCGCGCTGGCCGCCGCGATGCTCTCCTTGGGGCTCCTCGGCGCCGCCTTCGCCCCCGAGACCCGCGCCGCTCTGGACGAACAATCCCGCGCCTGGCGCGAGGCCACGAAGGAGCTCCGGCTCTACGATCGCCTGGAGACGCGGCTCATCCTGCGCGCCACCCTTCACACCGACGACTACGTCCGCGCCCAAAACGCCTTGCTCGGCCTGCTCCAGAGCATCCCGCCTTGGGAACCTCCGGGAGAGTTGCCCGAGTGGCAGGTGGTGTTCGCGGCGTATGTCCCGCCGCCGAGCCGCGCCGATGACTTCGACGTTGAGCCCGGCGCCACCTGGACGGTGCAGCTCCTCGCCGACGGCCAGCCGCTCGGGCCGGTCTCCCTCGCGTCGTACCGGGATCGCAGCGAGCTTCAGGTCCTGCTCTATCCGCAGCTCAACCGCTGGAGCCGCGTCTACGACGCCCGCTTCGACCGCTCTGGCCAGCCCTCGACGCTCACGATGGTCGTGAGCGGGGCGCTCGGCCAAGGTGAGCTGCGCTGGGAGATTCGATGAGCGCGCACCCCCTGCCTCTGCCCGCCGAGGTCTTCGCCGCCCGCCGCGTGGCCTTGGCCCAACGAGTGGGCCGCCCGGTCTTGCTCTTGGGCAACGGCCTCCGCGCCCGCAACCTGCCCAAGTACAGCGTCGAGTTCCGCCAGGACTCCAACTTCTTGTACTTCACGGGCTGCGCCATGCCCAACGCGGCGGCGATCCTCGACGCGGACGGTCGCTGCACCCTCTTCGCGCCCTTGCCCGCCGAGGACGACGCCTTGTGGCACGGCGTCGTCGATGGCCCCGAGGCCCTGCGCGCCCGCTACGCCGTAGACGACCTGCGCGACATCGCGGAGCTGGAGTCCGCCGCGTTGGGGCTCGGCCTGCCCACCTTGGCGATCCCCGATGAGGACGTCAACCGCCTGGGCGCCCGGCTCACCGGCCTGCCCCTGCGCTTCGGCGTCGATCACGGCGACGACGCCTTGGTGAGCGCGGTCATCGAGATGCGCTCCCGCAAGTCCGAGGCCGAGCTGGTCGAGCTGCGGCGGATCGCGGGGATCACCGCCCAGGCCTTTCGGGTGGCCATGGCCGCCACCCGCCCTGGCGGCCACGAGTCCCACATCGCCGCGCTGTTCCACGGCGCCTTGGCCGCCCACGGCCTCACCACGGGCTACCACTCGATCATCACCGTGCGCGGCGAGATCCTCCACAACCCCGACTACGTCAACACCATGGCCGCCGGGCAGCTCCTGCTCCTCGACGGCGGCGGCGAGGGGGCCGCGGGCTACACCGTAGACATCACGCGCACCTGGCCCGTGGATGGCCGGTTCTCGGGGCGTCAACGCGCCGTGGTGGAGGCCGTGCTCGCCGCCCAGCTCGCCTCCATCGACCTCGTGCGCCCCGGCGTGCGTTACCGCGACGTGCACATGCGCTCCGCCGAGGTGCTCGCCCAGTTCTTGTGTGACGAGGGCCTCTTGCGCGGCGGCGTCGAGGCGGCCTTGGCCACCCACGCCCACGCGCTGTTCTTCCCCCACGGCGTCGGGCACCTCCTGGGCCTCGACGTGCACGACCTGGAGACCTACGGCGACCGCCCGGCCTACGCCCCGGGGCGCGTCCGGTCCACAGAGTTCGGCACGGCCTACCTGCGCTTGGACCTCGACCTTTTGCCCGGCCACCTCGTCACCATCGAGCCTGGCTTCTACGTCGTCCCGGCGATCCTCCACGATCCTGTCCTGCGCGCCCGGTTTAAGGACCAGGTGGACTGGGATCGTGCGGAGTCCTGGATCGGCTTCGGCGGCGTGCGCATCGAGGACGACGTGGTGTGCACCGAGGGCGATCCCGAGGTGATCACCCGAGAGACACCCAAAGACATCGCCACCTTAGAGTCGCTCATCGGCCAAGGGCCGAGCGCCTTGGAGCGCCTGAGCCCCTAAGCCCCCTAC
>JBEAVX010000670.1:0-9772 GCA_041160755.1 Pseudomonadota bacterium | reverse complement strand
CGATGACGGTGCGCTCACGCTCACGCTGGCGCTCGTAGGGGTACCAGGCGCCGAACTCGTTGTTGCTCAGCAGGCGCCCGGCGCGCTGGCCCGCGACGATGTTCAGGTTCACGCAGGCCTGGGCGAAGCCCGCGACGAGGCTCCCGAAGATCTGCAAGGACTCATTCTTGGGCTCACTCATGATGAGTCTCCAGGGGGGCGGGTCGACCGGACGGGTCGACGGGGTCAGCACATGGTCTGGGCGAAGACCGAGAGAATACACGTTCCTGCGAATCCGAGGCGGACCATTCCATCAGAACACTCGGCCTCGCAGGTCTCAGGCAGGTTCAGCTCGGGGCGGAAGTGGGTGATCGGCTTGAACCCCGAGCGCGCGAACCGCAAGAGCCAGGTCTCGTAGAGCTCGTGGCGCTCGCAGCGGAAGCGGTCTGAAGAGCCGAAGATGTCGCGAATCTCTCGACCAAAGAACTTCTCTTTGATGATGAAGCGCTCGCCCGGAGACAGCTCCGACTGGTCGATGAGGTCGAAGATCGTGCCAAAGTGGTTCCAGCTATGGTGAAACCGGCGGGTGAGGCTCTCGGTGTCGTGATCGGAGTGGGGCTCGATGAGGGTGAAGATGCGCGGGCGGAGCTTCGCGAGGCGCTGGAAGAGCCGCAGGCGCGTCGTCTTGTCATCCGGCGGCGAGTAGGTGTGGTGCAAGGTGAAGGCGGAGTTGATGAACAGGTTCTCGCCGCCGCCACCGACCATCGCGGAGAGATCGTGCTCGGGGATCTCTTCGATGACGTTACACACCGGCTGGTAGGTGATGTTGAACGGGAGGATCTTGCGCAGCTTCGCCAAGCTGGCGCCGGTGTCCTCCAAGTTGGCCGGGTCGGGGTCGACGCCGATGACCCGGACGTGCTCCACCCGGCAGTTCCAGTCCAACATCAACAGCGTGAGCAGCTTCCAGAGCTGCACCCCTTTGCCGATGCCCAGCTCCAGGAAGGTGACCTCGCGGGTCTCGCGCATCCCTTGGGCGAGGTGCTGGTTGGCGATGTCGTGGCTCACGAAGACGTGAGGCAGGGCCTTCGCCATCTTGTAGAACATCTTGATCTGCGGGATATCAAAGGACTGAACGTAGATGTTCTTGCCTTCGAGCAGATTGCTGTCGAGGCGCTTGAACAGCGACTCCGCCATGATGTGCGACAGCAAGGCCGCGTTCGGCGTGCCGAAGTCCACATGGCGCAAGATGAAGTCTTCCAGGACCGGGTAGGCCAGCGCCTGCCGGTGCGTCATCATCTGACGGCAGGCGTGGAAGAACGCCTCATACGTCTCCCGCTCGGCGTGGATCGAGCCGGGGAGCGCGAGGCGGGACGGTGGAGGGGGGACGCTGAGCACGCGCTCCGCCGGGAGTAGAGGGGGGCGAGAGACAGATTCGCAGGCAAGCGCGGAGAAGTCAACCCGAGCGCGCGACCGCTCGCCGACATGCGCCTCCCAAGCGTGTCCTAACCCATAGAAAGTTCAGCGGAAGTGACCCCTCTTGAGTTAGGGTGGGCCAGGAGGTGACGGATGGTGGGGTTGATGCTCACCGCGATCCTCGCTGGATGCGGCCTGTTCGAGTTCAACGTGAAAGACAAGGACTCTGGCGCGGCGGATGACTCCGTCCCGGGCCAGAGCGAGACCGACGCCCCCGAAGGGGACGCCGACGCCGACGGTGACGCCGACTCTGACGCCGATGGGGACGGCGACAGCGACAGCGACAGCGACGCCGACGGCGACACCGACTGGGACCCTGGCCTCGACTGCGACGCCAGCTACTCCACCGCCGCGCCCGGCGCCGGGGACTGCCTCACCGGCGCGCTCAAGTGCGGCGACGTCATCACCGCCACCACCCAGGGCGGCAGCGACGTCTACGACGGCGACTTCTACAGCGCCGCGAAGTGTTTTGTGCCGTTCACGAGCTACGACGGCCCCGAGCGCGTGTACGAGGTCGACCTGCCCGCCGACGTCGTGGCGACAATCTCCCTCTCCGCGCCGTGCAGCGACCACGGCATCGCCTTCGCCCGCTGGGAAGACGACAGCCGCTGCCCCAACGAGGACCACACGATCACGTCCTGCGAGGGCAAAGAGGACTCCAGCGGCGCCGAGCTCACGATGTGGTCCGACCGCGAGAGCCGCTACCTGCTCATCGTCGATGGCGCCTCAGCCTCCCCCTTCGCCGTGAAGATCGAATGCCAAGGTACCTGAGCCTCCTCACCGCGCTCAGCCTGGGCCTCGTCGCCTGCAAAGGGGAAGGCGACGGGCTCTTCAACCGGGACTCCGGCGGCGGGATCTTCGGCGGCGACAGCGGCGGCGGCGACGGAGGCGGCGGCAGCGTCGATCCCCCGGATTGTGACGACGATCAGCTCTCGACGGATCCGCCAGGCGGGCCCGACTGCCTGACCGGGGTCATCTCCTGCGGCGACCGGGTCGAGGGCACCACTGAAGGCGGCTCGAACCAGATCGAGGGCGAGGTGTACGAGGACTCGTACTGCTTCGTGCCCTTCGAGAACTACGACGGCCCCGAGCGCGCCTACGAGCTGGTGCTGC
This sequence comes from Pseudomonadota bacterium, assembly GCA_041160755.1. GTDB lineage: Bacteria > Myxococcota_A > UBA796 > UBA796 > CAJQPC01 > JADKFE01. Next base: position 7,207 of record JBEAVX010000670.1, on the reverse strand, counting down.
CGGAGTACACCTTCGCCACGATCTACTACAGCTTCCCTTGCCAAGACATGGCCATCGCCGCGTTCCGCTGGTCTTCAGATGAATGCCCCACCTTCGGCGGCGAGACCACCTTCGTGTGTGAAGGCGACGGCTTGGGCCGCTCGGGCTCGGTGGAGATCAGCTACGAGCTTGAAGAGAAGCGGTTCTTGGTCGTGGTGGACGCCCCGAGCGGCACCGAGGCGCCCTTCGCCTTACGCGTGGAGTGTGAGTCCGTCGAGTAGGGCGCGCTACTCGTCTGGGGTGTAGGTCTCGCCGGTCAGGGGCAGCTCCGAGAGCAGCGCCCCGTCGCAGCCCAGGGCGCGGATCGTCGTCGCCGGGTCTTCGCCCCAGGGGTCAAAGCCGAGGGCCTCCAGCGCGCAGACCTCGCCGATGGGCTGGTCGAACCACACCCGGGCGTCGCGGGAGAAGTGGTGGTGCTCGGGGTTGTAGACGAGCGACCAGTAGTCGGTCTGGGTGAAGGGCTCGCCGTCGAGGCTGCCCTCGGCCTTGAGCAAGATCGCGGGCTCGGTGCTCGCGAAGCTGTCACCGATGCGCAGGGTCAGGCCCAGCTCGCCGCCCTCAAAGCTGAGGTCATGGCGTTGGTCGTTCACGCCCTCGAAGCTGCAGGAGCCAAGCACGCGCTGATCGGTGGCGTCCGCGCAGTCTCCGAGGCAGAGCGTCACGCTGATCTGCGGGTCCATGAAGGGCCCGCCGTAGGCGTCGTGCAGCTCAAGGCGCTCGGGGTTGCCGGTGCCGCTCATCGCGACGCGGAGCGTCCACGCCGTGCCGTCGGGGCCGACCATGGGCTGCTCGATGAAGAGGTTGAAGAAGCTCTCCGCGCCATAGGTGACGGGCACCATGTTCAGCACGCCCTCGCCGCTCGACTGCAGGCCCTCCTCGTCCGGGGCGAAGGCCGCGCAGGCCGGCAGGGTGATCACGCCGCTGCCACCCTCGATGGGGAAGTCCAGGTCCGAGGCCATGAGCATGAGCTGCACCTTGGCGGCCTGCTCCTCGTCGAGGGTGCGGTCTTCTCGGGACTCGCCGCAGTAGAGCGCGTCCTCCGAGATCGTGAGCGCGCCGTCCCAGCCGCCGCCGACGGCCTCCCCCGCCGCGCACCAGCTCCATTCGGGCAAGCTCGTGCTGCCGGTGTCGTCGCCGGTGTCATCGGCGGCGGTATCCTTGTCTCCACAGCCCAAGAGGCCCACGAGCCCCACCAGCAGAGTCCAGCGCATGTCGTCTCCTTCTCGCCCTGACCGCACCAGACCTTTGTACTCGGGCGCTCACCGGGGTCGCAACCGTGACTTGGGTGTCGTGGGGCGCGTCATGGCGGTCGTGGTCGCGCTCGGCTGCGGGGGTGACGATCCGGCGCCCTCAGCCCGGCTGCCCGCCGGGGTCTGGGCCCTGGAGGGCGAAGGGGTCTTGGGGGAGCTTCGGGGCGACGGCTGCACGATCACCCTCGCTGGGCCTGGCTGGTCCACGGCGGGGGCGGCGCCGTGTGAGGTCGTCGTCGAGGGGGCCGAGACCTGGCTCTACGCGCCGGTGATCTCGGGGTTCGGCGAGGCCGTCGCCGCCGCGCGCCTTCACGACGGCCAGCTCATCCTGCCCAGCGCCGGGCTCGCCGGAGACCTCACCCTCACCCGCACCTCAGGCCCCGCCGACGCCGCGCGCCTCGCGGCCGCGCTCCAGGTGAGCCAGGCCGCCCAAGCCGAGGCCGCGCTCGCCTGGGAGCGGGGCGTGTTTCGCCTGCACGACGGCGCGGGGCAGCTCGTCGGCGCCTTGGCGCTGGAGCCCGACGACGTCGTGAACGTCGAGGTCTACGACACCTCCTGGATGAGCCCCGGCCCCCAGCGGGTGCGGCTGGGGGAGGACGGGCCGCTCCTCGTCGTGTCGTTCCCGGTGGAGCCCAGCGTCGAGGGGGAGACGGGGCTCCTGCGGGTGAACCGGCTCAACGGCGCCGTCACCGTCGCCACGGGGCCCACGGTGAGCCCCCAAGACCGCCGCCTCCAGCTCGTCGGCGGCGTGGTGCGCCCCGAGGAGCGGGAGGCCGCCCGCGCCCGGGCCGTCACCACCTCGCTCACCCAAGAGGAGGAGGTGCTCCGCGCCTTGTTGCCCGAGGTGGTGGGCCTCGTCGGCGCCTTGGGCTGCTCGGCGATGCCGCCGCCGAGCGTGCGCCTGTGGCTGCCCGGCTACGTCATCTCCGGGGAGCTCGTCGAGGGCGCGGGGCGTGACGGCGAGACCGAGTGTGTCGTCTCCGTCGAGCCCTCGCCGCCACAACACCAGCGCCGCCTCTCCGCCCGGGCCACCGACGGAGGGCCCATCGAGCTCCTCCGTCGTGGCCCGTGAGCGCCACCCAGCTCAGCGCACGAACACGTCGATGTAGGCCGCGCCGAAGTTGTCGCTGGTCGTGCAGCTAGAGATGCCCTCTAGGCTGCCCAGGCGGATGGTCGTGCTCGTCGAGCTGCCGTAGTCGATCACGAAGTCATAGCCGCCGACGTAGCTCGTCGCGCTGGTGTACGAGGTCGTGGACATGCCGCAGATGGACGAGCCCCAGTTGAGCGCCACGCCCCAGTTGGCGCTGCCGAACTGGAAGCCGATGGGGTTACAGCCGGTCATCGCGGTGGGGTAGACGCAGTGCGCCGAGACCGAGCCCGAGCTGTAGGCGAAGAGCGCCTCCTGCCAGGTGAAGCCCTCGGAGTTGTAGTAGCTCGTGTCGTAGCCCGTGCCGTAGATGTAGGCGGCCTCCTTCACCCGGGTCCAGCCGCCGCCGTCCGTCGTCATGTCGCAGTAGTAGGTGCCGACGGACGTGCCGCTCCCGGCGTAGACGCTGTAGCTGCCGTCCGCCGCTGAAGGGTTGTCGGCGAGGATCTCGGCGCAGTCCACCGCCGCGCAAGCCGCCCCGGTGCCGAGCACGCCGTCGTCGATGGTCTTGTCGCAGTCGTCATCGACGCCGTCGCAGACCTCCGTGGCCCCGGGGTACGCCGTCTTGTCGCTGTCAGCGCAGTCCGTGCTCAGGCTGGAGTAGCCCGTGGGCAGCGAGCAGGACTTCGTCGTGGAGCTCGACGTGCCGAAGCCGTCGTTGTCCGAGTCGAGGTAGTAGGTGCTCGCGTCGCTGGCGTCGGACTCGTCGATGGTGCCGTCGCAGTCGTTGTCTTTGGTGTCGCAGATCTCCGTGGCTTTGGAGGAGATCGCGCTGTTGGTGTCGTCGCAGTCCTTCTTGTTGCCGATGTAGCCCGAGGGCCGGGTGCAGGCCTTGGCGGTGACCGAGGGGTCGCCGTCGCCGTCGCCGTCCGCGTCGGCGTAGTAGGTCTTGGCGTCGGTGGAGGTCGAGTCGTCGGTGACGCCGTCGCAGTTGTTGTCTTGGCTGTCGCAGACCTCGGACGCCGCCGGGTTCACGGCCTTGTCGCTGTCATCGCAGTCGTCGGTGTTTGAGACGTAGCCCGTGGGCGGGCTGCAGGCCTCGACGGTGAAGTCGGCGTCGCCGTAGCCGTCGCCGTCCACGTCGGCGTAGTAGGTGGCGAAGTCCGTGGCGGACTCGTCGATGTTGCCGTCGCAGTTGTCGTCCTCGCCGTCGCAGGTCTCCACCGCGCCGGGGTACACGTCGGACTCGCTGTCGTCGCAGTCGGTGTTGTCGGTGACCGCGCCCGCGGGGGCGTCACAGGCCAAGACGACGCTCTCTGGGTCGCCGTAGCCGTCCTTGTCGTCGTCGGTGTAGAAGCTGGACGCCGAGCTGCTGTCGAGGCTGTCGTCATCGCCGTCGATCAAGGCGTCGCAGTCGTCGTCGAGGTCGTTGCAGACCTCCGTCGCCCCGGGGTTCACGGCGCTGGCGTCGTCGTCGCAGTCCGTGGCGTCGGCCGTGTAGCCCGAGGGCGCGCTGCAGGCCTCGGCGGGGAAGTCCACGTCGCCGTAGGTGTCGGCGTCGCGGTCTTGGTAGAAGGTGGAGGTGACGCCCTCATCCGTCGCGCCGTCGCAGTTGTTGTCGCGCTCGTCGCAGACCTCCGTCGCGTCGGGGTTCACCGCGGCGTCGCCGTCGTCGCACTCCTGGCAGGCCGCGAAGCCATCGGCGTCGCCGTCCGCGAAGCCCGTCGAGCCGTCGCAGTTGTAGTCGTTGGGGTCGTCGCAGTCGGTCTCCGACGCGCCGGGGTTAAACGCCGCGTCCTCGTCGTCGCAGTCGTCGCCCAAGGCCGAGGCGCCCTCGGGGGCCTCACAGGCCTCGACGGGCTGGGCGGTGTCGCCGTAGCCGTCGCCGTCGCTGTCGGTGTAGAAGGTGCTCAGCACGCCCTCATCGACGCTGCCGTCGCAGTTGTTGTCGAGGCCGTCGCAGGACTCCGCGGCGCCGGGGAAGACCGCGGCGTTGTCGTCGTCGCAGTCCTCTTCAGCGGGCACGCCGTCGCCGTCGTTGTCCGTGGGGCTGCTGGTGTCGTCGGTGTCGTCCGGATCGTTGGTGTCGTCCGGGGCGTCGGAGTCGGTGCCGGTGATCGTCGAGTCGCTGCCGACGTCGGAGGTGTCGTCCTTGCAAGCGGCCAAGGTGAACAAGAGGGCGAGGGCGAGGGATGAAGCCTTCATGGCGTTCTCTCCAGGGCGGTTGGGTGCATCACGTCGGGCACAGCGTACCACCGCGCAGGGCGGGCTCTAGATCCAATCGCTGGGCGGGGATCCCTTGCCCTTCGTCGCCGCTCGTGTCACCATACGCCCGGCTAGGAGCGCAAAAGACCGATGATCTGGGTCTCTCTCGTGCTGAGCGTAACGGCGGCTGAGCTGCCATCCGTAGACGAGCCGGTTCGCACCGGCGCGCGAAACACCAAGGACACGGCCGTCGTGATCGGGGTGCAAGACTACGATCACCTCGGGACCGCGCTGCACGCGGGGCGAGACGCCGAGGAGGTCGCGGAGTGGCTGGAGTACACCCGCGGGGTCAACAAGCGTTACCTCTTCGTGGCCCAGGACCCGAACGATGACGAGCTGCGCTCCGTCGTCGCCCGTGGGGTGGCCCGGGTGAAGCCCGGCGGCACGCTGTGGATCTACTACTCCGGCCAAGGCGCGGTCCACGACGGCACGGCGCGCATCTTCGGCACCGACACCACGAAGGACGAGCTCGCCACGGCGCTGTCTCTGCCTGAGCTAGAGTCCATGGCCGCCCGCTCCCGCGCTGACCGCGTCGTGATCATCATCGACGCGCCCTTTGATCTCAGCGGCCGCGACGAGCTCCTCGCCTTGGACGCCCCGCCGCTCACCTTCAAGTGGGCCGAGGCCGACAACACCAAGGTCACCGTCTGGGTGGCCGACACCCGGGGCCACGCCCAGATCTACCCCGCCGCCGGGGCGCATGGCCTGTTCACCTACCTCACCTTGGGCGCCCTGCGCGGCTGGGCGGACGGCGCCGACGGCAGCGCCGCCGATGGCATCATCACCGTCGCCGAGGCCCAGCAGTACGTGCTCACCGCCGGGGTGGCCATGGGTCGCCCGGTGACGCCGTCGGTGGAGGCGCGCCCCAAGGTCGCGGCCTTGCCCCTCGCTGAAGGCGCGACGGAGAAGGGCCCCGACCCGGCGACGTTCACGGCCTTGTCTCTGGCCGACCGCGACCGCCGCCTCGGGAACGCCATCGAGCGCCTGAACGCCGAGGCCGAGGCCGCCCTCCAAGACGCGGTCCAGAAGGCCCAGGCGGGCGACCCCCAAGGCAAAGCGCTGGTTGAGGACGTGCTGCGCCGCTACGAGGCCTCCAGCGTGTCGATCACCTGGGCCGTGCCCGTGCCCGCCGCCGCCGAGGCCCGGGCGCTCCTGGCCGACCCGACCAAGCTCAGCCCCAAGCCCAGCGAGACCGCGCCGCCCCCCGCGGACGGCGGCGGCAAGAAGCCCGATGGCGGCAAGACCGACCCCGCCGCCTCGACGGGCGCCACAGCCGCCGTCGCCAGCACGACGACGGGCCCGCCAAAGGTGCAGCTCTCGGACAACACCTGCACCGACCTGGTGGGCATGGAGCCCGACGCCTTGATGGGCACCTTCTCCCCGGGCCGCATCGAGTGTGTCGAGCGCCGCCTGGCGAACATGAAGGAGCTCCAGACCACCCGGGACAAGCTCTCGCGCCTGCTCATCGCGAACGCCGAGGCCACCCAAGACTGGGAGACCTGGGAGCGCCTGATGAAGCGCCACCTGGAGGACATCAGCCGGGCCGATCCCGACATGTGCTTCCGCTACGCCCTGCACCTCTCCAAGAAGGGCGTGGCTTATGGCGAAGAGGTGATCCGCTGGACGGGCTACGCCTTGGAGAACAAGCAGAAGTGGACGGGCGACGTCTACAAGAAGCGCCTGTACCACCTCTACCGCGTGCGCACCGAGGCCGCCGCCGAGCTGTGGAAGGACGCCGAGCAGATCCTCATCCTGGAGCCCACGGACGAGAACGAGGCCCGCACCGACCGTTACCGCGCCTTGGCCAAAGAGTACGCCCGGGAGTGGCTGGACTACGCCAAGGCCTCCGAGCAGGGCACCGAGCGGCCCCTGCAGCTCTGTTTGAGCGCCGCGGGGACGATGGCGGCTTGTCAGGAGTAGGTCCGGGGAGGGTCACCGATGGAGCTTCAGATCGTCCACGGTGACCTTCTGGACCAAGAGGTAGACGTCCTCGTCAACGCCTGGAACCGCAACATCCTCCCCTGGTGGCTCTTGCTGCCCCAAGGGGTCTCCGGGGCGATCAAACGCCGCGCGGGGCTGGATCCATTCCGCGAGCTCGCCCGCCACGGCCTCATCCCGCTCGGCGGCGCGGTGCTCACCGGCGCGGGGCGCCTGCCGCACAAGGGCCTCATCCACGTCGCGGGGATCAGCCTGTGGTGGCGGTCCTCGGAGCGCTCGATCCGGGACTCGGTGACGAGCGCCCTGGCGCTGGCGAAGGCGCGTGGCTTTACGTCTGTGGCCATGCCGCTCATCGGCGCGGGGACCGGCGGCGGCGGCGAGGACGCGGTGCTGGAGATCATGGTGGATCAGCTCGGGCGGGTGGATTTTCCGGGGCGCGTGGTGGTGGTGCGGTTCGGCGGGGGGTGACCGCGGGCGCGCCTCGGTCTCATGAGACGCCGACTCGGGCGACCTGACCGAAGAGCGCACACAGTCGCCTAGGGCGACCGCTCACCGGGCGTTCAGCGTGGGCGCTCTGTGTGGCGACTGCGCTGACGGGGTGTGTCGCCGCCAAACCCAACCCTCCACA